>JAEOUK010000685.1 GCA_016839385.1 Promethearchaeota archaeon | reverse complement strand
GGTAGGAATCTATTTCCAAAGGAACTTTCGCTTAATTTGAACAGGCATTATGAGGATAATGGAGTAGTTGTCCATCCTCATACTAAAGTCGAAAAAATCGTTGAAAAAGGAAAAAATGTTCTGATTAAAACAGATAAAGGAGACTTTTCATTTGAGGCAGTCATTATTGGTATAGGAGTATCTCCTACTATAGAACTTGCTAAATCTATTGGATTAAAAACTGATAATGGAATTATTGTAGACCAATTTCTTAGAACATCTGAAGCTAATATCTATGCTGCTGGAGATGTGTCTAATTTTTACTCACCTGATTTGGATAAGAGAATACGTGTAGAACATGAGGACAATGCTTATACTCAAGGTGAAATAGCAGGAAAAAATATGGCTGGTGCTTCGGAAAAATATCAACACCTCCCATTTTTCTATTCGGATTTATTTGAGTACGGATACGAGGCAGTAGGAATTCTAAATTCAAATTTAGATACAGTAGAAGATTGGAAAAGCAAATTTGATGAGGGTGTAGTATATTATCTTCAAGACGGATTAGTTGTAGGAGTTCTTCTCTGGAATACATGGGACCAAGTCGATCACGCAAGACAATTAATTGCGTCAAAAAAGAAAATGAAAAAAGAGGATCTTATAGGGTATTTACCAAAGTAATTTACCTTTTTCTTACTCGATATAGATGAAATCTTTTGCAGGAGGTACCAAAAAATCGCACCCATCTTCTGTAATAACTATCATTTCTTCTAATGCTACCCAGCCATAATTTTTTGTACTCAAACTAGGTTCTATAGTAAAGACTTGACCTTTTTCTA
This sequence comes from Promethearchaeota archaeon, assembly GCA_016839385.1. The sequence goes on along the minus strand of JAEOUK010000685.1, from coordinate 2,006 downwards.
ACTTTATATAAGGAAGTTCTCCGTACCTTTCCCATTTGGGAAACATCCCACCTCCACCATCATGCGCCATTATACCAACTTGATGGCCTAATCCATGCATAAATTCCTTGTAACCTCGCGATTTTTGATATTCTCGAACTAGTTTATCAATCTTAAATCCATGAACTCCAGGTTAGATATTATCAGCTGCTAGTTGAATGCCTTTGACGATTGTGTCTAATCCATGTCTTAGTTCTTCTGGAACACTCTGTTTCTTCCCAAAGAACCACATTCTTTGCAAATCGCTTGCATATCCTTTGTATAACACCCCAAAATCGTTATGTAAAGTATCTCCTTCCTTAATTATGTTCGTTGATTTAGGGAGTGCATGCCCGAATTCCTTTGGACTAACATCAATTGCAGGATTACCGACTTGTTGCCATGAAAATCCTAATCCACGTTTTCCCACTTCTTCGTGGAACATTTTTTGAATTTCTGATTCATTCTGACCTATTTTAAGCTTCTTTGTTATTGATTCATTAATTTCTATGGTTATTTCACAAGCTTTTTGAATTAAGTTAATCTCAGTTATTGTTTTTTTACTACGGATTGCATTTACAATTTCTTGTGCACTGCAGAATTTCGATGAATAACTAGGTAATAATTCATTTAATTTAAGAAACATCCCGTGAGTTAGTCCATCAGAGGCATAATTTTGTGTTGAATAGTTTAAACCGATATTTTGAGGTGAAATTTCAGTCATGATAGATTGTAAATCGGAAGTTATACCTTTTTCATATCCTATGACTTGATCCCAAATTCCTTTTTCTCGTTCTGCGTTCGCATCAAAATTTGCTACTAGTGCAATTTTTCTTAAGGAATTATCTGCCTGCAAGGCAAATATAAAAGCAGATGATAATACAACGTCACCTCCTACTACGAATTGCATGGAACTATCTGGTGTAGTTGAAGTTTCTCTGACAAATATAATCCAACAATCGATTCCTTCCTTTATCATAATTTTAGGCAATTCACCATGTTTTTCATTGATAATTTGAATATGCAATGTCCATGGTGTTCGTGATTCACTCATTTTTACGAATTAATATTATCTAACCTACCTTAAAATTCGAACTATAGAAAGACCGACATTTAAACAAAATATTGAAGACTTAAATAGATCTTTAACCGATATGTAGAACTTGAAAGTCGGTGAATTATTATGGCTGATTCGAAAAAAGTTTACAATATTATTTCAATAATTTGGCTTGTTATCATGATTGCGTTGTGGGTAACCTATCAATGGTTGCCTGGTGATATTTTTATGTGGATGTGGATTGCGATAGGTTGGTCCGCATTAGGAGGCGTGTTCGGGAGTATTTTCTATGCTACTAAATCAAAACGAAATCTACTAATTGTTTGTGTCATTTGGTTTTTGGTTTTGATAGTACTTTGGTTAGATTGGTTCTTAGGCTTCCTTCCTGGAGAAGATTTGCATTGGTATTGGATAACAATTAGTGCATCCATCGCAGTTGGAATTATTATAATTGGATTATTGATTATGAAATTTATGAAAAAAACTGAATGGTAAAAAATACTCTTGTTTATTTTTATTTTGGATATTTTTTCAACAAATCCATTTTAGAAATTAACCACCTTGCTTTGGTAAACCACGAGTAATAATTTTTATAAGCAAAGTTGAGAATTCTATTAAAACTGTTGTGTGATAGGGAAATGGTAGAACCGAAAAATATCAAATTCTTTCTTTTGGTCTTGTGGGTTGCTTTATTGGTTACGTTTTGGATGATGTTTTTTTTCATGCCTACAAATAATCTATTGTGGTTGTTGCTGGGTATTATTTGCACAGCTCTTGGCATTATTACATTTTCTGTATTTGTGATGATTAAAGCAACCTTGATGTGCATGATGTTGGCGATTTTGGCGTTCCTCTCGGTGTTGGCGATGTTTTTACCATTGAACCAGGTGTTTACATCCCCGAGGAAAATATCGGGGTTCGGATCGAAGAT
>JAEOUK010000684.1 GCA_016839385.1 Promethearchaeota archaeon | reverse complement strand
AGGGATATATACCCCATAAATTATGATAAAACTGCCAGTGTCCTTGTTCAGCGTAATGCCATTTGGCTATATTACCTTCAGAAATTTCAGAGCCTAATTCTTCTGCTTTATTGTTTAGCATTATTTCGTCTAGTTGTTTTACTTTTTCTTGTAATTCTAAATCAGAATTTGCTTCAATCGTATAAAAGATTAATCCCCGCTTTTTTTTTAAAGCATCCCAAAAAGGAAACATACCTTCTTGACAGCCCAACCTAACAATGAGATCCATTAAGTACATTACATCGTATACATCAATTCCTTTCTGCCTAATTTCATTCATAATTTTCGCGGAGATCACTCTCTCTTTCCTAGGTAATTGAAAGGTCTTATAGGCTGCAAAAGGTGGTTTTGGAAACACTTGCAATGAAACTTTTGTTTTTACTCCAAAAATCCCGTTATCGCCACAAAACAGACCTGCTAAGTCCGGACCATTGCCGAACCTATTAAAAGGATACTTAGAATATTTATTAGCTTGAGAACCTGTATTTATAATTTCACCCGTTGGTAAAACAACTTCTAAAGCGACTAATTGGTTTGTGCACGCACCGTATTTAGCGCATCCTCCACCACCTACAGAATGATGGGAAATTCCCCCTCCCACTGCTGCTGTCATGCCAGAACCAGGGCCCATACATCCGGTATATAGTCCAAAATGGCACAAATATTCGTTTAATTTCCCCCACGAGATTCCTGCTTCAACTGTGACGATTAGATTATCTTGGTCTAAATTGATAACCCGATTCATTCTTTTAGTTTCCAATACGATTCCACCATCTCCAATTGGTTTACTACCACCAAATTCACAATCTCCACCTCCGCGTGGGATAACTGGTATATTTTCCTCGTTTGCAATTTTAAGTATTTCTGAGATTTCTTTAGCGTCTTTAGGTCTAATGACTATATCAGGTACTCCTTGCAAAACGAGATCCACATTTCTTGAATACGCATGTCGGACATAAAGGCTATTGGAAATATATTTCTCTTTGACTAATTTTTCTAATTTTTGATATACTTCAGACAGTTTCATCACCCCAAAAATTAAATTTTCCTCTACTTAAAATAAATCGCGGATCTAGCACTTTTTTGATTGAACTTAAGAATTGTAAGTATTCTGGTTGAAACGCTCCAATTTCAACCAATAACCTACTTAATATATCTCCTAACATGTACCAAGTAACTCCGTGTTTAGTTATTCTTTCGAGTAGCGATTTCCATAGTTTGAGATTTAATTCTTCGATAATTTCGTAATGTTTTCCATCGATATAGCTTTCAAAGCTTGTAACTCCGGTTGTTAGCTCAACATTGTGATCTCCAATCAGAATTATTGGGCCGGCTCCAGAAATTGGTCTCATTCCTGAAATTTCAAGAATCTTTTCCATATCATCAGAGTGTTCTAAATCCCAAAGTTCTACGTCTTTTAAAATCCCGGGATAAGCGGATATCGGCGTGTGACATTCTGCGTCTAAAGCTGTAAAGCCGGGAATTAAACCCCATAAATTATGTGCAATTAACCAATGTCCCTGTTCTTCATAGTGCCATTTTCCTATGTTCCCATCTGCAATTTCTGGGCCTAATTCTTCCGCTTTGTTTTGAAGAAAAATCTTATCTAATTGATTAACTTTCTCTTCAAGTTCCTTTTCTGAGTTAGCTTCTACTGTGTAGAACATTGTACCTCTTTTTCTCTTTAAACTTTCCCATAAGGGAAAAATTCCTTTTTCTGTGCCTACTCTTACTAACAAATCCATAAAATACATCGAATCGTAAACATCAATCCCTTTAAATCGCATTTCCGAAAAGATTTTTGCCGATACTTCTTCTGATTTACGGGGCATAAGAAAAGTTTTATAACTCGCAAATCGAGGTTTTGGAAAAACTTGTAACGATGCTTTGGTTTTCACTCCAAAAATTCCGTTATCCCCACAGAAGATACTTGCAAAGTCAGGTCCATTTCCAAATCTATTAAATGGAAATTTAGAGTATTTATTTGCTTGTGAACCCGTTTCTATTATTTCACCAGTAGGTAGGACGACCTCTAATGAAACTAATTGATTCGTACACGACCCGTATTTAGCACACCCCCCACCTCCAACTGATTGATGAGATATACCACCACCAACTGAAGCTGTCAGACCAGATCCTGGTCCTAGACATCCTGTATATAATCCAAAACTACACAAATAATCGTTCAGTTTTCCCCAGGATATGCCCGTTTCGAACGTAACAATAAGATTTTCTTGATCCAAATTAATTACATTGTCCATTCGCTTTAAATCCAATACAATTCCACTATCATCAATGGGTTTGCTACCACCGAATTCACAGTCTCCACCACCACGAGGTATCACAGCTATATTCTCCTCGTTAGCAATCTTAAGAATTTCAGAAATTTCGTGGGCATCTTTTGGTCTTATAACAATATCTGGGACGCCTTGTAATACAGGATCTACAACTCTCGAGTAAGCATGTCTTACATAAATACTATTCGAGATGTACTTTTCTGAAACTACTTGTTCGAGTTTTTGGTACAATTCTGTCAAGATTTAAATCCTTATTTTTATGGAATAAAATAATATATATTATTAGATAGCTTCAACTACTTAAATCTAATCTAATAACTTTACTTTTTTTTAAAGATTT
>JAEOUK010000683.1 GCA_016839385.1 Promethearchaeota archaeon | reverse complement strand
GGGCTTAAAAAACTTAAAATTAAGCTTCAAATGATGCAAAATGATGTTCTTAAATCATTACCTCTTAAACAAAAGCTTGGTTTGAATTACGTAGCAAAAGAAAGTAAACTCACGGAGTTAAATGGACGAATTTTCTCCAACACATTCACTCCATATTTCCCTTCCGAAGCATATGACAGATATCTTGCAGGTGCAGTCAAGATTGCAACCGGAACTCCAGCTCCCGTAATAACAAATTTTGCAGTCACTGCCAAATGTTATTGTTCGTGTTGGCATTGTTCATTTTCTGATCGTAACAAAGAAGATGGCATGAATACAAGACAATTGAAGAAAGCTATATCTGAAGTACAAAACATGGGTGTAAGTGTTATCGGATTGACAGGAGGAGAACCATTAATTCGAGATGATCTTGAAGAGATAATCGCATCGATAGATTCACGTTCCATGCCTATCATGTTTACAACTGGATATGGATTAACTATTGAACGGGTGAGAAAATTGAAAGAAGCGGGTTTGGTTATACCAGTTCTTAGTTTGGATCATCATACTGCAGAGGTGCACGATAAAGGCCGTGGTAGAAAAGGAATATTTGAGGGGACTCTAAAAGCCATCAAGATGTTCAAAGACGAGGGATTCTATGTAGCATTTTCATTTGTACCTCCTAAAAGTCTGGTAGATGATAGGAAAGAATTCTTCAAAATGTTAGACTTCTTTACAGAACTTGGAGTAAATGACATGCGTTTGACATCTCCTATTCTCTCTGGAAAATTAACTTCTCGACCTGAGGAAAAACTCACAAAGGAGAACATCCAAACAATTTGGGATTTTCAGAAAAAGGCGTTTAAAACAAAAGGAGCACCTAATGTATTTGCGTATGATTATTTTGAAAGCAAGAAATTCTATGGCTGCACAGCCGGATATAATTATTTGTTCATCGATTCAGCTGGAAATGCAAGTCCGTGTGATTTCACTATGTTATCTTTGGGTAATGTAAAGGAAGAACCAATCGCATCCATATGGGAAAGAATGAGTTCTGCGTTTATTGGACCTGGATGTGATTGTTATGCAAATCGTATCCATGACACAGTTGCAGCTTTGAACCTCGAAACATGGCCTGTGCCACCAAATCTATCTAAACAAGTAATAAAAGAAGTACCACCCCATGATCCGCAAAAAATACCTGTATTTTTCGAGAAAATGGGATTTAAAAGAAAATGATCCAGTATTTTTTTTGTTTAATATTTCCGAATCTTTGTTCAAAACTATTTTAATCAGGGATGTATAGTGTCTGTATTATGAAATGCGTACTTGCGAGTGAATTTACTGAAGAACAACTTGTGAAAGCTCACAATATTATTTTTGATGATTATGAAGGAGTTCCCGAGCTCAGTTTGGAGATATTTCGAGCACTAAACATACAGCGTGGTGTAATTTACGAATATTCAGTTGCTGCAGTAGAAGGTGAAGAGATAGTAGGATTAATTTTGAATGCGGTAAGAGAGTACAAGGGAGTAAAAACAGGATATGACTGTGGTACAGGAGTAGTTCCTGAATATCGAGGAAAAGGAATAGCAAAAGAAATGTTTACAAAAGTAAAAGAGATACTCGTTTCCATCGATTGTCACAAATATGTACTAGAAGTTATCCAAACTAATGAAAAAGCATTTAATTTGTATAAGAATCAAGGATTTGAGATTGTTCGGGAATTTGATTGCTTAGGAGGAAAACGTGAAGACTTTATAGCCAAATTACCTGAAGTCGATTTAGAAGATCCTCATTATTCAGTTTTTCCATCCTCTAAGTATTCTTGGGAAAATGTTTGGAATTTGCAAACATATCCTCCATCTTGGCAAAATTCTAATGAATCTATGAAGTTTTCTTCACGCCATAAAGTGTTGGAACTGAAATCAGATAACAATCTATTAGGTTACATGGTTTTTAATCCAAATTCGGGAGAGATAACTCAAATTGGAGCTAACGACATGAAGAGAACTGGAAAAGAATTAGTTAGTTATCTAATGTCCCAAAATTCAAATATTAAACAGGTATATCTCATAAATATTGATACTAAAAACTCAGAACTTATCACCATGCTAACAGATCTGAATTTTGTATCTTTTACTAAGCAATATGAGATGGTACTTGAATTTTAAAAAAAAGAATAGTTATTGTGTGTAGAATACAATAGGTTCGGGATCGTACAAAGTCTCTCGAATATTCATTCTATCCGCTTTTTTCTTTCCACCTTTTGAGAGAACAATCGAATTTAAGGAAGATAGGAACCATTCAAATGTACCAATAAACTTCAATTGCTCCCAAAATCGGAAAACGAGATCCCAAATGACTACAACGATAACCATCATAATTATTACTGGCAAAAAGCTCGTGACCCCCCATCGTGTAGTAAACGGAATTCCGAAAATTACTTCACCAACCCAAAGACAGAGATATTCTACATAGAATTGAAGCACATAAAGGGTCAAACTTACTAAACCCCATCTTCGGAAGAATCGAGTTCTTTTAGAATACTTTACCATATCTCGTTTAGGATTGAATTCATATGCACGTAACCATCCAGAGAGGATCAATACTTGAAGACCGGTCAAAATGCAGTAAAACCACGGAGGATGGACTGCATCTGAAATCCCCATTAAAGCTGCCAGAATATTACCTTCGAAGAGCAAGAGCATCACACCAATAACGGTAATAACACCCCCGGCAATCATTCCAATCCCAGTTATTATGCGTTTTGGATTTTCTTGAGCAATATTATTACCTATTATCGCTCCAATGCATACTGTCGCTAAGAAAGGAAACAAAGGTTGTTCTTTCCCGACGATAATAGCCCAACCTAGTTTCGCAAAAAACTCACCTATTGACTCATAGGAGTATTGCACATCGTAGTAACTATATCCTAATATTCCTCCGCCTAAATCCACGTAACTTCCAATCACTCGTGAAACTATCGAATACATGAATGGAGACAAGATAACAACATTAATTCCAATAATCGCTAATATTATGGTGTTTCGTAAAGGTTTATTTGCTCCATTTCTAAAACTCAAAAAGAAAAAAAGTATACCAACTATCATAATGGAAATACCAATACTGTTCAGCGCTTCCGTATGTAAAATATGGTTGAATTTATCAATTCTCCAAGTCATGGAACGTAAACTGTTCCCAAACACCCCATGATATTGGAAGAAACCTTCATTAATCAAGCCCACAAAGTAAATTAAAAATCCTGCGAATAACTGTTTTGTTAACATACTTAGTCGCGATACTCCTTTTTGGAGGCTTTTAGTGACAATATAGGAGTGTACCACCATGGAAATTAATAAGAAGAATCCTCTAAAATGTGAGAAAATAAAAACGGGGACGAACACTACCATCAATCCAGGATTACTGAGTGTATCTCCAAAATTAGAAGGATTAGCGGCTGAGAAAATGTGTATGAACACATGAACAAACATCATTAGCATTATAGCTAATCCTCTAAAAAAGTCAAGTGAAATTATTCGTTTCATGACTTTTTTTCATTCCAGGTGCATAAAAAAGTATATTTCTTGAAGCTTGTTGATTGATTTTAGTAGAATATTTTACAGTTAGACACGGTTGATATCAATTTCATCTGATTCAAAAAGCGTTCTTCCCTCCATCCCACCTGCTACAGTTAAAATTTGCCCGGATATATGCCCAGAGAGTTTGTCAGATATCAAAAATACCACAGTGGAAGCAATATCCTTAGGGCGTGCAATTTTCCGTAATGCCATGGTTTTCAGAGCTTTTTTTACACTGCGAGGATCATTGGCAAAATCTTTGGACATTGGGGTGAGAACCCAACCTGGAGCGACGATATTGACTCTTCCAAATCGAGCAATATGAACAATTTCATTTTTTGCGGTTAACATTAATCCGTATAATCCTGATTTGGATACGGAATAATCAGAATGATATGCTTCTCCAAAAACTCCAGCAGTTGAACCGATATAGACAATACTACCTTTATCAGATTTATTTTTCTCTAAATTCTGTATAAAATATTTAGTGCAGAGAAAAGCAGCTCGAAGATTAACAGCAATTGTCTGATCCCATCTAGAAACATCCATTTTATGT
>JAEOUK010000682.1 GCA_016839385.1 Promethearchaeota archaeon | reverse complement strand
TGGCGACTTTTCCAAGTGTGGGAATTTCATCATTTGTCATTTTAGTTTGCCCCTTAAAGAATTTCATCCCCATCCCGCTAATAAAAATGCAAAATTCTTTCAATTCACAATACCTCAATTAAGATCAATATGGTTAAGATTCGATTAGGGATTAACACTTCTTTTGCACTACGCAGATGGATTAGCCCTAAAAACTGGATGGAACTTATCCATTCAAAATTTGAGTTAGATATGTGTGAGTTATCTTTAGATCTTCTGGATCCTATGCTTCGAGAACCCACAAAAACCGAATATATGCAAGAAATATTAGAACTCGGAGATACATATCCTATTGATATCCTTTCCACTCGAACTGGAGATTCCATTCTAAATCATGACATGTTATTGCACCCAAATTTCGGTCAGCGAATGCAATCGGTTCAATGGTATGAAAAGGCAATCGATATCGCTGCATATACGAATTCTACTTATGTAGGGGGATATTTTGGAGGATTAATAATTCAAGACCACACCGATCCGAAGAAGATGGATTATCTTATTAAATTTCTTATTGACAGTATGACATATCTAGCGTCCATTACATATACTGCAGGGATATACGGACTGATATTTGAACCGTTTTCTTTAATGCAAGATCAAAATGAGAATAACAAAATAAATTCCCGGATTTTTGATAGCTTGAATAGCATGAAAAAGGTTCCAATTTCACTTTGTCCGATAGCTGGAAAACATAATTTATTGTATTGGTTTGAAAAATTACCAGAAAATATTCAGATGATTCAGATTGAGAATGTTGAGGAAGCAAAGTCAGTGAAAACCATTATTAGCAACTGGAAGTTTGGTGCAAAACATACTATAAATATTATCCTAAAAACCTCTCCTTCATTTAGTTTGTCTCCAAATGAAGCGATTGATTCAATCACCGAACAAGTCACCAAAATAAAGACCGTATTCACTCTAAACTAGCATACATGAATACTACATTGAATTACAGTGAATTACAGACACCATGGAAAAAAAGTTAGGAGTATTTTTGTTCTAAATTTTCTTCAACATCATCTGATGAACCATTTGATCCCACCTTCTTCCAATCAGTAAAAAAATATGTTAATACACTTACTGCTAACATAACAAGTCCACAGAGTACAAAAGTGAATCCTATTCCTCCCATTGATCCCGATACTGGTGTTAATGCATCCGCAAGAAATCCTGAGCCAACCATCCCTATAGGAGTGGCAATACTCGATAACACCATCATTAAAGAAGACATCCTTCCAAATTTTTCCACGGGCACGATCTTTTGCATGATTGTGATCAGTAACACATTGACTATCGGTAGGGATAATGCCATAAGAAAACTCAAAACATAAATTAAGAAAAAGTATGAATCAGGAAGTATTTTTGGTAGTACTAGTAAGCTATAGCAGATAGATATCAATAATAATCCTGCGAGGATCCATTTTGATTGGTTTTTCCATTTCTTTTTAATAGAGGTTATAAGAGAACCTACTAATATGCCAGCGGGGAATGCTGCTGAAACATAACCGAGGATCAATTCAGTTTTGTTAAGTTCAGTTTCTAAAAGCACATAGTTTGGGAATAAAACATTTGTAGGTTGTAGTAACATATTTAGTAACATTGCAAGAAAAAGCATGGATACAGCTCCTGGAATAATTCGCAGAATCGCAAATCCTTCTTTTAAATCGGCCCAAAAAGAATTTTTTTCTGAATTTTCTTCTAACTTTTTGTTTACCTTTGGAATTTTCACAAAGAATAATGGTATCATAGCAATAATATAAGATATAACATCAATCCAAAGCGCTTCTTCAACTTTTAATATTAATAGAATAGCTACACCAACAATAGGTCCAATAATCCCAATTATACTAGATATTAAATATCCTATTCCATTCATTCTACTTAGATTTTCTTTGGGAACCATCAATGGGGTTAAGGCACTAACAACAGGTCCATGAAATGCCTGACAAATTCCACGAAATGCTAATATTATATAGATATGCCAGGGAGTAACGGTAATCGGGCTATAATATAAGATAATCAATACTAATGTAGCTATTGCTTGAAGACTATCGGTGATGATGATGATTGTTTTTTTGTTAAACCTATCCGCAACTACTCCAGCCAAAGCTCCGAATAGAATTGAAGGTCCGAAACTCGAAATAGCAGCAACTGATAATACATAGTTTTCTCCGCCAGCAAGTTGTAAGATAATAACAAATGCAACGATTGCACTCCCTAAGTAGGAAAAATTCTGCCCAATCCAGAGAAACAGATAATTCTGGAATGTAGACTTATTTGATAAATGTTCATCCGCTTCCATATAAACACCTTTAATGTTAGAAAGATACTAGGGATTATATAAAAAGAAACCGAAGACCAATTTTCTTACTTTTCGATTTCATCAGAATCGTATAAATCCGATCCAGGTTGAAGATAAATGTTGTTACAGACTGGACATGTATTATACCGTTCTAACCACCATGCTGAGCACAAATAATGGGATAATCTACCGCAAAATTCACACTTAATATAATCATCCGAGACTACATCGACTTTTTTATGACAAATTACACAAATTTTACTCTTAATGTCCCCCTTCGTCTCAAGCCGTTTTTCGAGAATGGATTTGTATGTAATCTTATTCTTTCTATATTCGCTTTTCAACTCTTCTAGATCTATCAATTTTTTATCAATATATTGCATTTGACTTCGAATTTGCTCATCGGTTAATGTATGAGGATTTAAGACTCCAGGAGTTAATAATAAAGAAGTTTTATCATCTAAACCAAATTCCGTAGAAGAACGTTCTTTTTTCATAATAGATTGGAATTTTTCAATTAAAATAGATAACATTTTCGTCACTAAAAATTCGGCACGATGTTTTTCTGCGAAATAAGTTTCTTCCCAGCGTTTTACAGCATCATAGATATTAACATTTTCATCTCCATGTTTCTTAAAGATCGATTGCGCCCGAGAATGCATCTCATCGAAATCTTCCTGAAAATTCTTCATAATTTTTGATATTTGTTGAATTTGCGGAATATCTTCTTCCATTAGTTTTTGCGTAGTTTCTTCATATTCTGATACTTTATTGTCTAAATCTTGTAAAACACCATCTAATTCTTGATCTACTACCGCTCGAGTATCTGCTTCATATAACACTTCTGAATAATCTCCGAATTCTTCTTTTTTTCGATTTATTTCTACTTTCAAATCCTCAACTATATCAATAAACTTCTGTGAAACTTTTTCATAGGGTTTTAGAAAGGGAGTTAAAGATGAAAGCCAATCAATGATTATTGAAAATTTACTGAGTAAAGGAGATATTTTTTTATTATACTCCTCTTCTAATTGCTGGGATGGTAAATCAAGTTGTTCTAATTCTTTTTGAATTCCATTTTCGCAAACCAAAGCGATTTTTGAAAGGATTTTAAGAGGTTCATCCACAACATTTTCATATTTTGTATTTCTGAATAATTCTGTGACCATTTCAAAATACGCGTTCGAAACTAGTCGTTTCAATTTTGTTTTTATTTCTTTAGATTTGATCTTTTATTGAACTTCGGTGAAGAAACCCATACGATAGTAGGACCATAATAATTCGGGGCATATTTGTTCAAATTCCTCCGTTAAATCCTGCTTCTTTAAAATTTCAAGGAAAACATACGCAGTGGAAGAGAAATCTGGGGTTTTAATTAAGTTGGATAACGTTGTTTCTTTTATTACTAATGTAGGAAAGGCATGGTCCGTTAGATCATTTTTGGGTTTGACAAATACATATTTCGTAGCTTTCTCGACATTGATTTGATACCACTTTTGAGCCGTAGAGCTTAATCTGGAATAGAATTCCACAGGTTCATAAAATCTAAATCCTTCTATTTGAGTTGTTTTGATACTTGAGACAATAATATCTCTTCTATTCTTCAAATCTGCTGTTTGTTGCTTTTCCATATTATTGATAGTTTTTCGTAATCCATCCAACAGTCGTTGAAGAGTAATTTGAAAATTATAAGCAAGTTGATTTTTTTTTGTTATTTTTCTTGCAGAACGAATCAATGTATTGAACTGATTGAGTTTTTTTATATATAATATAATTTTCTTTGTGATTGTGGTAGAAAGCAATGAAGGAGGCTCATTCATCAAGAATGAACACATTCTTCCGAGAAATTTGAATTCTTTCATATATCCATCCAATGAATTTGCTGGAATGGACTGAGAATATGTTATCAAATCCAGAACTTGCTGGGTTTGCGACTGCGAATTTCGAGATCCTCCTGTCTTCTTCTTAACGTCGATAATATTGTTAAGTTTTTCC
>JAEOUK010000681.1 GCA_016839385.1 Promethearchaeota archaeon | reverse complement strand
TTCTGGATCAGCAAGAAGTGTGGTGGTTAGGATGGTATTTACATTGGCAAGATAATCCTGATGTCGTAAAATCGGAAATTTCTATCCAGAAACAGGAAATCTCGAAAGATTTATTACTAAATTTAGAAGAAGATGTTCTTTATTTCTTTCAAAAATGATGAGTATTTTTACAGTATCAGGAGATTTTCAGTTTAGTTCTACCAATATTGAAAGAAATAAGAGAAAAGAACGGTTGTTTTTCGTTAAAAATCATATTTATCGTTCAAGTGTTGAGCAGAACTCACTTTTACATCTTGTTGGGAAGAAGTCATTGCCACTATGTAAATTCGTTTATCATCAGGCAGAAGAAGAGAATTCACTTTCTCAGGAATTGATAAGGTGATTGTGAATAAATAACCAAATTTATAGGCTTGATCTTCCCCATTCAGATGAGTATGAGTTGCAAACCACTCCAAACGTTCCCGATTAACAAATCCGGGTGTTACTCCAATGCATTTGTTTTTCCAAATATAATCTCTATGTAAATTTTCGTAGTGTTTTGGTTCTTTTTTCCATATTCTTGTATCCCATTGTCCAACAAATCCCGTCAATGCTGAGATACACTGTTCAACTGTTTGAAGAACTTGATCTTTGTTGTCTAAAAATGCAAATGATGCAGAGCACTCTTCGGTTGCACCTATCAATATTGATAGAGTATTATAATCTCCAGAAAGTTCAATTTTTTGACCGTTGCATTTAACTGAATTCTCTTTTTCCTCAATAGCTAGTTTATAAGAAATTTGGCCTTCTATAATCTCTTTTGGCGTAATTTCAGATGGAAATAGTGCATTTACAGCTCCATTTTTACCAATTAGTCGATAGTTATATGGTATATTTATAGGTATTTGCTTGGTAGATATGGGTTTCTTTGAAGATTTGAGTTTAACAATATAGGATCGTATTCCGTTCGCGTTTATATCGATGGAGAAACTATGATCGTCATGAGATACATCTTTAATGTGTTCTTCTAGTCCATTAACTTCAGTTACTCGCTGTATTTCCAGACCAAATGAGATAGTTGTTTCAGTATTCTCTCCATATCGTTCATATACTCGAATAAGAATGCCTTCCTCGTCTTCTGGTTTTTTAATTGCTAGAATTCCGAGTTGAGGAGAAGAAATATCGAATAATGAGATGTCCGATTTTTCTGAAGATGAGTCATCTTTTTCAATCATAAAAGAACGAATTGGTTGATTAAATCTTCGCGCTATATAGTCCGTGCTTTTAAAATCATCTGCATGTGCATATATTCCATATCGAATGGTATGCTCTCCCCAATCATGCCATGCTTGGTCTTTAAATCCACCTATTTTATGAGTTTTTGGTGTGTAAATCATTGTCATACGTAAATTATCATCTGAAGGATGATCCCATCCATACTTAGAGTCTTCCACTATTGAAATTCCCCAATTTTTTTCACTCATGTCAGCCCAATAGCGAGAAGGAACTTCATATTGTTTTTCATGATTTAATCCCCTCTCCATTCGAGATGTTTCCCAGTTATAAGTAACTTTAGGATTACTCATATTAGCGTGAAGGGATAATTTTAGAGAACAGCCCTTTTCTCTCCAAGTGATCTTTTCAATGATTTCAACAATTTTTGAATCGTGAGTGAGGTTAATATCTCTCACAAAGCGCGAATTATTATAAGAAGTGGTAATTCTGAGTGTGCAGCGAAGTGGTCCATTTTCGATGATAGAGACTTCCCCACCATCCTCAATTCTCATATAAGGAGGTTTTTTTCGATCTTTCCAATCCATATTCCAGGCTGGGAACTGTTTTGGTTTTTCTCTCTGAAATTCATAAGCTAATGGTTTTTTCAACATTTCTTTATTCAGTTTTTTAGCAAAAATTGATTTAATCTTGCCATTCTTGGAGACTTTCACTTGATAATTCGAATTTTCTAAGATAAATTCACTTTGTTGTTCATTAATAGTCACCGAATTCGGAATTTCGTTTTTGTTTTTATCTTTAGCAATCCCTATTTCGAACCTAGCCCAATTAAAAGGTTTCAATTCAGGGATGAATGATGCATAATATTTTCCATCGTTCTGTTTTTGGATTTGCACTGGTAAAACATTACCCTCTGAATCTGTGATACGAGCTTGATCAATCTTTTTTTCATCCCAATTTGATACTTCAATATCAACTATGTCTCTCCGACTCTCTCCTAGTGAATTAAAAAGAAGTATATTACCCTTTCCACTAATTAAGGGCGCTAAAGCTGTCGCTGAATCAAGTAATACTGTTTCCCATGTCTTTAACGCTACAACTTCATCATTTTGAGAATACTCATATGCTGTAGGAGTACTTGTACCTGGTAAAATATCATGGAATTGACTTTGAAT
>JAEOUK010000680.1 GCA_016839385.1 Promethearchaeota archaeon | reverse complement strand
TTAGAAGAATTTACAAATAACGGCGGATCAATCTTAATTCTTGGGACTCGTTCCCAGACATTTGCAATAGACTCAATAAACACGCTATTGACTCATCTTAATGCAGAGATATCCATTCATGATGAAAACATATTTGATTATACAGATTCAGGATTTGGATATATTCTAGATAGGTATTCTGTATCAGAGGTAGATGTTGGATCCCCAATATTCGAAAATGGGGATGAATTCTCTTTTTGGTATGGACCTATACTGGAAGTTCAGGATTCAACAGATTCTATCGCGAATTTACAGGGTAATTCAGTAGTTGCAACTCATGAGTTTACTTCTGGCGGAAAAGTTGTTGTATGGTCCGATTATCACTGGATGCGTAATGATATTTTTGATGTTTTTCATCCGGATGACCATAATAGAATTCTCCTCAACTTATTTGAATATCTAAATAATCAAAAAGAAGATAGTTTTGCGATTCAATCGAATTTTAACTCAACTATTCAATCTAATGGAGACATAGAACTCTATTTATCTATTCGAGACTATGATACAGGCATTCCCATTACTGATCTAATTTTTGGGAATACAATAAATGCATCAATAATTTCCCCTATAGGTATTCAAACTCCTTTATTTCTTACATCGCAAGGTAATGGAATCTATTCTAATGTCTCATTGAATTTGGGAACCTCTGATTATCGCCCATACACAATTCGAGTTAATATATCCTCTCCTACAGGTATAATCATAAAAAATTATTTTACATATCGAATTAATGATTCTAATTTGGTTGAAATTGGAGATCCTATATTTTCTGATTATTCCATAAGCAGATCTTCTGGATCAAATACGCTAATACGGTACATAGGAAATAATTCCGGATTCAATTCCACATTATATGGAACTTTCTCAACAGAGTCGTTTTATAGTACCAAATCCTTAATTTCATATTCAACATCTATGACTCCAACTGGGATTCAATACGATCACACTTATTCAGTGACTGGGAATGAACCAGCAGGAATTGCAGTATTCTTTTCTACTGCAGTTTCTAATAATAATTACACAAACTTTGAAGTCACGCGATCCTTCCTTCGAATCGAAAACAAACTTCCAGAAATTACTGAAGAAGAATCCCTTTTTAATAATATCAAATTTGAGGACACTCGTTCAGGCGACTCATTGTATATTTATATTGTAAATAATTTAGGAACTATAGATCTTATCGTAAAAGCAGAAGAATCTGTTGCTTATGAAACCCCTTCTAGTGAATTATATGTAATTGCATATTATACAGCTGCTACCAGTGCAGGTAATTCTTATGATATTTTATATCCAAATGTAATCCCCACTTCTGAAATTCAATATAATGCAGAATTAGGTAAGCATAGTGGAGGATTTGAAATATCGAAAACACTCTCATTTAGTGGATCACATGGATCCGTAGAAGTTTCTCAACAATCTCAAAATGAGGATGAGATAATCTATTTCTCAATTTTGTGGATTACGGTTAGAGATGCTGATGGTGGATCATACGATTATGTTATATTACTCTTTGTCAATATTGTGTTTAGTTGGGAGAATTTCATGGACTATTTGCCATTAATTATTACCATTGTAGCGATAATTGCGATTATCATAACTATTACCGTGATCTCTAAAAAGCGAATGAAAAGCCGAGCTGAACAACATCAACATTCAGAAAACACTAATACTACCATATATTGCATGTATTGTGGAAAGCAAATTGACGAATCTTATTTCGTATGTCCGTATTGTGGGAAGAAATTGCCACAATCTTGAATCAAATAAAATTACCCATCGTGTAAAGACCCCTTAAATGTAGGAATGACATAAATAAAAGATTCTCTACAATTTTTTCATATTTAGTAATTTTGGATAGTAAACTTAGACCTATAAATCAAATAATTTCAATCAAGTCCGAATTTCAATCTTGAAAATATAATAATTGTAGAAATATCTGAATGAAATTCATATTTTCGATCCTTCCCTTTTTTTTCCCACAGATTCGGTTAATATATTCGCAGATTTCATCCCTTCTGCGTAAGGTTTATTCGGAGAGGGTAGTAAGATATTAATACTTGAAATCATCATTTGTATTTCTACCAGTAAATTAAGTGAATGCAATGTCATATCTTGAGGGACAGTCTTTAGAACGGTTAAAAGCATTAAAAAACGAACATGTAATTTCCATAGTGGAAAAATATGCAGAGCTTTTACAGCCATCCAGTATTAAAGTGATTACAGATTCCGAGGAAGATTTTGCATATATAAGAAAAAGTGCTATTGAAGCGGGAGAAGAAAGCCTTTTATCAACTCCCGGTCATACAATTCATTTTGACGGATATTATGATCAAGCACGTGATATCCAAAACACAAAGATCCTCGTTACCGACGATATGGTCCTTAGTGAAAGATTAAATACAAAGGATAGGGCTGAAGGCTTAGTAGAGATTCGGGATATCATGAAAGGAGCAATGAAAGGTAAAGAAATGTTGATTTGTTTCTTTGCTCTAGGACCAGTTAAGTCTAGATTTACCCAATGTGCCATGCAAATTACTGATTCTTATTACATCGCTCATTCTGAAGACATTTTATATCGTAATGGCTACGAAGAATTTAAACGACTTAATGGTAGTAAGGATTTCTTTCTATTTGTCCATTCGGCTGGTGAATTGGTGAATTCTATTACAAAAAACATTGATAAACGTAGGATTTACATTGATTTACTTGGGAATAAAGTATTATCTGTCAATAACCAATACGCAGGAAATTCTCTAGGGTTGAAAAAACATGGTTTACGTCTAGCTATTTACAAAGCAAGCAATGAGGATTGGTTAACTGAGCATATGTTTATAATGGGAGTTCGACCTGCAGAAAAAAATCGAATTACATACTTTTGTGGAGCTTATCCTAGTGCTTGTGGAAAAACTTCCACTGCTATGATACCTGGTCAATCTGTGGTCGGGGATGACATAGCTTACATAAGAGAACATAAAAAAGGATATGCAAAAGCTGTAAATATTGAATCAGGCATATTCGGAATAATAAAAGATGTTAATCCCCGGGATGATCCATTTATTCATCATGTACTAGTCACGCCAAGAGAACTTATATTTTCTAATGTCCTTGTTTACGGGGGAAAAACATATTGGGACGGAATGGGAATCCCTTGTCCTGAATCGGGAATAAATTATTATGGTAATTGGACAAAAGAAACCAAAGATGAAGATGGAAATTTAGTAGAATTTTCACATCCCAATGCACGATACACAATACGGATAGCTGATCTCCAAAACGTGGACGAGAACTTAAATAATCCTGAGGGTGTGAGAATTGATGGGATTTTTTATGGGGGGAGAGATTCAGATACAAATGTCCCAGTATATGAAAGTTTATCGTGGGAACATGGAGTTTTTATAGGGGCCAGTATCGAATCAGAAACGACATCTGCAACTCTCGGGGAAACAGGAATACGAAAATGTAACCCGATGGCAAATTTAGACTTTTTAGTAGTCTCATTGGGTAAGTATTTGACAAACCATTATAAATTTGGGAAACGGTTGAAGAAACCTCCACGGATTTTTGCAACCAATTACTTTTTAAAAATTGACAATACCTATTGTAACGAGAAAGTTGATAAAAAAATTTGGGTTTTATGGGCAGAAGGGCGAATTCATAAAGAATATGACGCTATAAAGACTCCTATAGGTTATATTCCCCATTATGAAGACTTGAAACTCTTATTCCAAGATGTTTTGAATCGCATTTACACAAAAGAGCAATATGCCTATCAATTTTCCATTCGAGTAAATAAAATGCTGGAAAAATTAGATCGGATTGAGCAATTCTATAAACCAGAACCGGATGTTCCTGAAAAGTTTTGGAACATTTTAGAGGAATTACGAAAAGGATTGTATCAAATGAAAGGGAAATTTGAGAAAGATGTTATTTCTCCCTTTGAATTGAATTAATCACTCCTCTTTTTCTTCGTTTTCTGTTTCTGGGTTTGGCTGATTTCTCTTTAGAATTTCATCTAATTTCTTCTTGTCTTCAGGGTCCATACTTTCCATTGCCTTTTGTTGTTGTTGCATCATTTCCATAATGATTTCTGTTTGCATTTGTTGTTTTAACAACGGATCTTGACGAATTACATTGTAGAGTACAGGAATAGAAATTTGCATAGTTGCCATTTGCTCAAACGCAAGTTTTGCATTATCCCGCATTTGTTTCAAGTCTTCTTTTGTCATTGGACCTTGTCCAATTCCTTCACAATCATTTTCATCAACAACATTAAATCCTTTTCCATCGAATTCCAAAGGATATGTACGGCAACTTAGAGGCCGATACTGATATACCAGACATTCTCGTTTTTCAAGATTAAATAATGGACATCGAATCTCATCAATATCGAGCTCTTTTTTTTCCTCCTCTTCCTTGGGAATTTCTAGATCTACTTTGCCGTCTTTTTCTTCCGAATCTTTAGCTTTTTGTTTCGCCATTTCTTTCATGAGTTGCTCTTGTTGTTCGACTAACTTTTTATAGGGATCGAATTTGAGGGGAGCTAAAATTAGATCATATCCTCCTTTATTTGTAATGTAGATCTTCAAATAAGACATAAAATTATCTAATACTCCATTCTTAGCCCACATTTGTAAATCCCAAAAAGTTATTGGAATAGGTCCACGATTTTCACAACACCACCCACATTGAGTGCAATGGAACTTGAATTTGCTCTTTTCTTCAGCTTGTGTTTCCTCATCTGTTGGATTGCTATTTTTTTTCTCAGTCATTTCAATCACAAATTCTCTTTAATAAAGATCCTAACGGATACTAATTTTTTAATTTTTTCTGCTAAAACAAAATCACGAAAGTTTAATTTTTAGTTATAATTGAATCAACTACGTTTGTTGATATATATGAGTAAAAAATCCTATAAATTTGAAAAACTGAAAGATTCTGAATACGAATCTACAACTACTTATCCACATAAACATTGTCCCGTGTGTAATCGGATGGTGGATCCCGCTGAAGAGTACTGCTCAGAAGAATGCCAAGATATCGTAAAAAAGAAAGATAAAAAGGGTAAACTACGGATGTACATCATGATCGGAGTTGCAGTTGTTGCTATGGGGGTAGTAATAGTACTTTCATTGGTACTATAAATTTTCAATTTTTCATATTCTCAAATTTCGAAAATCTATTTTGGATCCACTTTAAATCCATTAAGCTCATAAATGGTCCCAATCGGGGCCCAACAGATCTTCCAATTAAAACTAAGTATATAGCTTGGAACAAACTTTTCGCATCGATGCTTGTTTTTTTACGAATTTCGATCATCGTATTTTTCAAGTTTTCCTCGGTTAGTTCGTCAATACGATTCAACCAAATAGATAATTCTTTTAAACTATCAATTTGCTCAGTATTCAGCTGGTTTATTACCTCTCTTGTTAAGGTTTTTGGAACTTCAAAAATATCTACTTTGGCTTCTAATCTGGTTTTTTCATCAGGATCAGTCGTATCCTGGATTAAATCTTTCATGTGAGCTAACCAATTTTCTGTCTGGCGAAGTCTTTTTCGAAGGTATGATTTAGATATCAAGCTTGAGATTTGCTTTTGTTCTTGAGTCTGTTGAGCTTTTTTGAGAATTTCATCAAAGGAAATAAACTTGCGTAGTTGAACCATGTTTACTAAAAATTTATGTGGTATTTGAGGCGGACATTTTTTTCTAATTCGTTTTGCACGGATTAGGGGGTATAGAAAATCAATTTCTTTGATCTG
>JAEOUK010000111.1 GCA_016839385.1 Promethearchaeota archaeon | reverse complement strand
GGAACCGTGATAACGACGATTGGATTGCTTTCTTTGACGGCTGTTTTAATTCCTTGGATTGCAGCCTTCAATTCATCAAAGGACCGCTGATTCAAAGTTCCTTCTTTCCCTTTTCGGTCATTCATAGGTTCGAACATGCTGGTTAACCCGGAAATTAGGATTAAACGTACGTCTTGCATTTGTGTAAGTTTTTCCTCAACGAGTTCCACCATCTGTGTCCATTGGAATGCTCTAGCTATATAGATTTTCTGAAGTATCTGCTGAGGGCTTAGATTTTTCGAAAGAGCGAGTTGGGAGAGAAAATAGGGGGAAAACCGATTATTTCCGTCAATATACACTACTTTCCCCATTGTTTCTATCCCTAATCCTCCTTCGGACTGAGGCATGAAACTCATGATTGCAATTCTCATTAGGAGATCTGAGTTCGTCTTCCGATTTCCTACGAACAAGTGTATCAATCCGCTTCGCAACCCTCCGTCCAGTAATTCATCTATATATTTGTTTCCGGATTTAAGCGGGGGATATTGAGTCAATTCTCTGTGATACTCCTCTGCAGTCATGATGTCTAGAGTCATTTCATATAACAAGAAGTAAAATTTCTGATCCAGTATAAAAAAACAGAGTGCACAATGATGCGTAGTCTTTGAACAGTGATGCATAGGATCATGGGCTTGCATAGTGGGAAGAAAAATTTCACGAAAAGAACAAAGACTACATTTTAGTGGATTGTTTGTTCTAGGAGGGGGTGCACCGAAAGTGAAATCGCAGAGCGGTTATCTAGCAGAACGACTAAATTCGACAAAATTTTCAAAAATGAACTTCTAAACTCAAATGGTAGATGTCATTTAGTATGTTAACCCACTAGGTTAACTTTCCTATAGGTTTTTATAGAATCAAAGAAAACTATACGTAGGAAAGTTAACCTAGTTAAGAAGGCATTGAGTATGAAAAAACTACGGATTACACTGATTCTATTGACTCTGATTGCTGCTTCGAGTTGGATCGTCAGCTTAAGCACGTTTGCGAAGACTGCTGAGCCTATATACTCTGATGATTATCAACAGACATTGGAATATCGCGTAACAGAATGGAATGGAACAAATGCTGTCGAATGGTACGTTTGGGATTATGTTGAACCTATTCACCGCGGATTCGCTGGTTCTGAAGTAGATGGGAAAATGGTGGTGAATATCACTGGTTTATATAATGAGACATTTAGATTATCATATCTTTCAAATCCTGAACCAGTACCTTATGGTGATATCAGTTTCTATTGGCAAAATGAGGACTTGAATTTCACCGCAACAAATATTTCAAACACAGAGATGGCATATGTACTGAATTTGGGTTATATGAACTGGTTTCCAGGATTCATAACACCTCTAGATTGGGAGCAGAATGCAGCACTTGCTTTAGCTCAGCGGGATGTTTGGGGAATATTATGTAACGTCAAGGTAATCAACCAAACAGATGCAGTGATCTACTACTTCAAGCAACAGACTGGTTCAATTTTACAGAATACTACATTACGATATGATCTTTCTACTGGAGTGTTGATTAGTGCATATACAGAATTCGGGAATTATTGGTGTCGTATAATTCCTTATGGACCAAAATCCCCTTCTCCCCCTGCACAAGAGATTCCAGGTTATTCTATTCCGATTATTGGTGGAGTAACAGTCTTTACAACTCTGGGATTTGTAATAGCGGTACAAAAGATAAAAAGGAACGAAAAAAAATAAAAGAGGGAATTAATGATGGAAAGGAAAAAACTCAATATTATTATTGCTCTTTCAGTTGTAATAGGAATCACTGTAGCAGGGAACATCATTTACTTTGGTACAGATTGGTTTAATCCAAACAGTAATGGAATTGATGACCAAACCGAGTATTCTTGGGATACTGATCCGCATCGTTTAACCTTTCCTGAGTCGATTTCTAATATCTCACTTGAAATCTATTATGGAGAAGCAAATGGAACAACAGAATTATATGAAAATATTAATATGACAGATCACTACACAACAATCTTTGATATTATGGTATTTTGTTGCGATATTGATTATGATATATTTTGGTGGACTCATCCTACTTTTTTTATTACGGGTATCAATGATATTGTAGAGAATGATGCAGAACAACATTGGTGGCAGTATGAAGTGAATGGAATTTATGTCCCTGCAGGTGCAAATGCATATTCTCCTATGAATAATTCCTTGATTCGATGGTATCTGACCTGATACCGTAACTTTATTTATTTTTTAGGATCATAGGAATGTATATGAAACCTAAACCGATAATTCTTATTTTTGAGGCACATTCCGACGATGCAGTAATAGGAATGGCAGGAACCATTCTTGTACAAAATGAGCTGAAAGATTTCATCTTAATTACAATGACAAAGGGTGAAACAGGTTACTCATCGGAGTCAGAAAAGGATGCTATTGTTCACCAACGCAAACAGGAATCCCTAAAAACTGATTCAATGCTTGGGATCAAAGAGCATATTTTTCTTGATAATCCTTGCCAGGATCTACAAAACTCGAAGGAAAATTTCCACACGATCATACAGTTGATTCGTAAATATCGTCCTTCACAGATTTTTACACATAAATCTCCTAGTAAACACCGAGATCATCGAAATTGTCATGATTTAGTAATGGAAGCTTGGTGGAAAGCAAGTGAGAATGTATTACCAGAACTGGGAGAACCCGTACGTGTGCCAATTTTATACACATTTGAAGTAATAGATCTGTTTGAATTTCCACATTCTATCGTTGATATTGGGGATATCGAACCTAAATTAGAAATATTACGGAATTTTGAATCTCAAATGAAGGTATTACCTGGAATTGAAGAATTTGTGATGGGTTTGGCATTAGTACGAGGTTACCAAGGAGGATTCCCCTACGGAGAAGCTTTTCAAAAGTCGGATTTTATGGCAACTCCCATTCAATTCACGAAGAAAACCTAATCAACAAAATCTTTTAACCACGAATTTCTTTGTTATTATATACAAGTAAGCCGGTGTAACAGCGTGACACAAGAAGTTGACATGAAAAAAGAACTTCAAATCAAGTTAATGCAACAACTGGAAAAACTAGAATCTTCCACTGATCTTGAAGGTACAGCAATAATTACAAAAACAGGCTTAAGAATAGCGAGTTCAAGTCTTGGAAATCCGGAAATTTCTGCAGATTTGCACAGTGCAGGACCTGCTGCATTAATTTCGCTGGGAGATAAACTATCTCAAGGATTATCCTATGGTGAACTTTCTGAAATTGTAATTACTGGAGATGAAGGCTACACGATCATTACAGTCGGTGATCAGAACTCTAAATTCATGTTACTAACTCATTGTCGAAAAGAATCTAAATTGGGCTATTATTTTCACCGATTACGAAAGGCATACAGAGAATTGATCCCATTACTTGAAGATGTGGCTATTAGTTCTGCTGCTTATTAATTATACGACTTATTTTTACTTATTTTTATAGATCGCAAAATTTTCAAGTAAACACGATCTCCCACATTACAAGAATGATTAGTAGGTTTTTCGGCTACAATTGCTCCTTTTCCCCCAAAAACGTCGGTAATCTTTCCATATGGGAACTCCAAAGTCTGATTTATTAGTGTCTGAGCCCCTTCCTTTGATCGAGCCATTCCGTCAACTAAAATCGATGTGTTTGAATAATTCGGATTCTTGATTTTTCCTTCCTTAGTCTTGATATGAAAAAGAATCGGATTTTTTTGCGGATCTAATATCTCACTAATATGAGATGAACCAAAAAAACGAAGAGTAGACGGAGGGAGATCTAAATTTGAAAGGATTAATAATTCATCAGGATTAAGATATTGCGGTTGTTGTAACCAAACTAGCACTCCTAACACTCTTCCTTCTTCTTTCCATCTCTTTAGTGTTGATAAATCAATTTCTTCAACTAACATCTTGTTATTTTTATCGTCATAATAAAACGGAAAAAATCTGGCCACACTAGTGATCATACCATGAGTTACGTTAACTTGACTTCCAAATCTGATGGATTTTTGAAAGTGCTTGCTAAAAGTGAAGTTTACTTCGACTAATTCCGCTTTCACATATTTCGACAGTTGATTAGTTAAAATATCTCCACGTTGAAGTTGATTCTCCTCAATTCCTGAAATAACTATTCCAGCTCGGTATCCATGAGGAACCTCTTGTACATTTTGGTGATATACTTGAGCATTTTTTACTTTGACCTTGATGAGATGGGGAACAATAGAAAGCGTTTCTCCAATTTTAATGGTTCCTTGGGTAGTTCCGGTGACTACCAAACCAATCCCTTTTTTCTTGAAGTAATGATCTATTGGAAATGCAAAAAACTTCTCTACGGGTTGTGAAGGCGAAATATTGCTAGTTAGATTGATAATTTCTTGTTTTAATACGTCAATCCCTAATCCCGTTTTTGCAGAAACTGCAATAATTGGGGATTTTTCTCCAAATTTGGTTAATTTTAACAATCTTTTGAGCTGAGTTTCTATTTCCTCTACTCTATAAGAACTGGATACATCTATTTTATTGATTACAAATAAGACATTCGTAATATTTAGTAATTCTAAAATTACCATATGTTCAGCGGTTTGAACTTGAATACCTTCTCGACCATCAATAACAACAATCGCACCATTAATAATTCTTCCAGCAGCAACAACACTACGAATTAAATCTGCATGACCTGGTGCATCTACTAATGTGATCAATAAATCATCTTCAATAAATGATGTAAAACCTAAATCAATCGTAATTCCTCTTTCTTTACTTTGAGGATGTGCATCCAATCCAGAAGTAGACACAATTTCTGTTAATTGCCGGGCAAGTGCAGTTTTTCCACAATCTACATGACCAAGTAATCCAATTAAAAACGAGCGATATTTAGTAATATTATCCATTATTAGAGTTTCAGGACTCATCTCTCTCTCCTTTCTTTTCCAATATGTTGCCAATATGTTTATTTTTAGATTTGGTGAAAGATTTCAATCTGCGTGTTTTAATGATTTCTTCAATTTCCTTCATTGAATATCTTGTATAGGGTAAAGTTGAGGGATTATATTGGTGAATTTTCTTCAAATAATCTACTAAAATGTGCGCTGTAGCACCCCAAATAGTGTGTAATTTATCTATATGTTTGTAGTCGAACATGAAAATCGGAAATTTCTTACCTTCCACCCTCATGGTTTGTTCTCGAAAATTTGATGGGTTCAAGAAAAATGAGATAGGAATCGTAAAAATTTGTTCCACTTCAATTTTATTGCGTGTAAATTTTGGATTCTCATTATCCAATATGCCCACAACTGGTGAAATTATATATCCGGTCATAGTAGGAACATCATCTAGTTGACCCAAAATCTCAATATTGTTTTTTTTTACTCCAATTTCTTCCTCACATTCACGCAGCGCTGTTTCAACCATGGTCCTATCCACTTGAGGATCGTGGCGACCACCTGGAAATGAAATTTCTCCACTATGATGTTTCATGTTACGTGTTCTTTCAGTAAGAATCAACGAGTATGAATCTGAATTATTTACTAATAAAATCAATACCGCAGAATGTTTCAGAATGTCACTTTTTAATCGATTTGGGGGAGTTTTTTTTAGTATTTGTCTAATTGAATTGAGCTGTGGGTTACTCGTTGTCATTACACCTTGATATTATATCCAACCCATTTAGTATTCTTTGTTATTTTCACAAAATTAAAATTGAATTCCACTTATTTTTGTATAATAACAAGAGGTGGCGATTACATATTCCTAAGATGAATCCAAAACATAATCTTAAAACGTCAAATCTAGTGATTAAAAAAACTACAAAACCTCAAAGGAGGGTGGTTCCCAGTGCAAGTACAAAAAAGCCCATTTCTAGAACGTGCAGTATCAAGAAATGCTTCAAGGAATCAATCCACACCTTGTCGATTGCTGAATATGAACCCACAATTAAAAAAATTGGGTTAACAATAGAAAAACAAAAGGGAGCACGACGCTTCAATATCTGTAAAGATCACTACAAGAAAATGAAGAAAGTGAAAAAGAAAGACGAGAAGCTAATCAAACCTCAATTTTCAACTGGTGGTACCAAAACTCCAAGGCGCGATAAAATATCCAACTTTTATGAATAAAAACGGAGCTTTATGCTCCAAAAATCATATCTTGATAATAATCTGGTATCATTCCTAATTGTCCAAAAGTTATTCCTAATGCAATTAAACTGATTGTAATAAGGAAAAGGATCAGTGTAGTAACTCTTCGTTGTCGCATGCTATGTCACCTTTGTTTATGCACCTTTTTTTTTAAACTCTTATTTTCCCGTATAATTGCTTAGTACAGATATTTTCTGTTTAAATTCATCAATTTGTCGAAGAATATCCTCTTTTTTCTGCTCATAAGTCTCCTTGTCAATTTCTTTCGTATTTAATCGACCTTCGAGAAGTTTGATTTTCACTTCTTCATGATTGATCTCAGATTTAAGTTTTGAAATCCAATTTCGTACTTGTTTCTCAATATTTTGTAATTCTTCTTGAGCATTGCGATATTCAGTTGCGTATTCTCTTTTTAATTGTTCAAAGATATTTTGTTTGATTTTACCAAGTTTAAATTTCCGTTTTAATTCAGTTAATTGGGCACGTTTTTCTTCAATCGTTGCAATAAAATCATCTAATTTGAACGAGCCCATCCGTTCATTAACTTCATCTATCTGGGATTGTAGATCTCTTTGAACTTCTTTCACCGCTTCTAAACGCATGTTTACTTCTTTCGCAAAATCAATATCTAATTCATACCGTTCGGATTTTACATC
>JAEOUK010000679.1 GCA_016839385.1 Promethearchaeota archaeon | reverse complement strand
GTTGTAAATGATACATTAGATTTTACAAACACGGCAGTATTAATTAGCGATACACTTGGAAATTTATTTATCAGTATATTCACATTTGGTATTCTACTTTTCTTTAGCGTACCTTTAGCACTCATTACTATAGCCGCAATTCCCGTACTATTTATTTTGATGTATTTATTGCGTAGTGTATCCAACCGAGTCAGTAAACGGTATCGAAGAAGTATTAGTGCGGTTAATTCATCCATGGGAGAATCTCTTGCAGGAATTCAAATCTCAAAGAGTTTTGGGCAGGAACTAGCAATTTCAAAACAATTTGAGGAAATTAATAGAGAATATCTAAAATCATGGATGCAATTGACTGGTGTGACTCATAGCTGGCGCCCAATCTTGAATACGCTTTCATCAGTTATCCTTTGCCTAGTTCTGTATTATAGTTTTAACATGCTTGGAGCAGGAACGATTTCCACGGGAACAATTGTTTTATATTTACTCTATCTCCAAAATTTCTTTCGACCAATAATGGTAATAGCTAGATTCTTTCCTGAATTACAGGGAGGAATGGCGTCTTATGAAAGGATTCTGGCAATTATGGATAGCAAATCAAAAGTAATTCAAAATCCGAATCCTCAACCCATCCAAAAATTAGACGGAGATATTGAATTCGAAGGTGTGGATTTTCAATATGAAAAAGAAAGTACGGTTTTTAATAAGCTGAATTTAAAAATCGGTAAAGGGGAAAAACTGGCAATAGTGGGGCATACTGGGGCTGGTAAAACTTCATTAGCAGCTCTTTTAGGGCGTTATTATGAATTCCAAGATGGTACAATCCTAATTGATGGACATGATATCAGAGATATCGAATTAAAATCGTACAGAAAGCAAATTGGAAAAGTAGAGCAAGATGTTTTTCTTTTCCCTGGAACTTTGTTTGATAACATTACATATGGAAGAAAGGAAGTTACCGAAGAAGAAGTAATAAAAGTCTTGAAGATTGTTCAAGCATATGATTTTGTAAAAGGATTACCTGATGGTATTTATACGAGAATTGGTGAACGTGGTAAAGAATTGTCCATTGGACAGCGTCAACTAATAAGTTTTGCACGTGCTATTTTACTGAATCCAAGCATTATAATACTTGATGAAGCAACCAGTTCAGTAGACGCTTTTACCGAAGCTATGATTCAAGAAGCTTTGGAGGAAGTACTTAAGGATCGCACCGCAATTATTATCGCACACCGATTATCTACTATTGTAGGAGCAGATCGAATTCTTGTAATGGACCATGGAAAAATTGTAGAAGAAGGTACACATGAGGAATTACTCGCTCAAAATGGCAAATATTCATCATTGTATAATCAATATTTCGTTCATCAAAGTTTGGAGTGGCAGCAACAACAGATTGAGAAGAAAGGTATTAACTAACTAAATACAAGATTATTCAAAACTTAGTTTGAGAAATCAATTAAAATGAAAAGATCCAATGCTATTGATTTTGTAATGTTGATTGTAGCCATGATTTTTTGGGGATTATCATGGCCATTAGCAAAAATTTTGGTTCCTCTGGCGACTTCCTTTCAAATTGGCTTTTTTCGATTTATCATTGCGAGTGTTGTGTATCTAACCATCTTTATAATAAAATTTAGAGCAAATTTAAAAACTTATACTTGGAAATCTTGGCTTCAATTCTTCATATTAGGATTATTAGGGATTTTTGGCTATGGAATTTTATTTTTAACAGCAATGCGTCATACTACTTCCGCTCAAGGTGCCGTATTAGCGGGAATTCAACCATCAATTTTATCAATTTTTGGTTGGATCATTCATAAGGAACGCTTAGAACCAAGATGGAGATATTGGGGTTTACTTTTTAGTTTTGCGGGAGTTTTACTCATTATAGGCATTGCACCATTTTTTGATTTCAATCTGGATCATCTAATTGGAAATCTAATAGTAATTCTTGCATTTCTTTGCTTTGTGGGATATTCTTTATATGGAAAAAGTGTTATGCAAACACATTCCTCATACGAGACGACAACTTGGGCATCTACATTTGGAGCTATTATGTTTGGAGGTGCAGCATTAATTGAAAATCGGTGGAATCAACTCCAATGGAATTCCTGGGTATTCTGGATTTCCATCTTTGTGATGGCGCTGTTTGTTACCGTCGTAAGTTTTCTTTTCTACTTTGTAGCAATAAAACGCATCGGTACCACAAAATCCGGTATTTTCATCAATTTAGTTCCAGTGTTTGGAACGCTATTTTCTGTAATAATTCTTGGAGAATCACTTTCATGGACATTATGGATTGGTCTCGTTTTAATCTCCTTAGGGATTGGATTCATCAATTTTCCTTTTAAGTTGAGATCTAATGAAAATTTAAAAGAGAATTGAATCGTGTACTAGATTTAAATGTAGTACCATTCCATTATTGTATAATAGTTACAAAAGGTATAAAAATTGTCTGGGGTAGTCCAACAAAGATCAACAGTAACTCAAGTTAAGTTAATGATAGGGTTATTCATTTACAATTTCATTATAAACATAGTAGCAGCAGCAATTAATATTACACTGTCGCATGTATTAGATGACAATTTTGAAGGAGAATCTGGATTTAGGTTCGGATTAGTTGATACTATGAAATATCTTGGTTCTTTTATAATGGTATTTCCTGCAGTAAAATTGTCAGAAAAAATTGGGAGAAAATGGATTCTATTCATCGGAGTATTTCTTATTTTGATAGGTACAATAATATTATACTTTTCACAACAGTTTTGGCTCATAATTTTAGTCCGTTTTATTATGGGTATGAACAGTGTTATGGGTGTACTAAGCGCATTAACGTGTGACCACTTTGCTGAGGAAAAGCGTGGTAAACCGTTGTCATTCGTTTCAATTGGAATGGTACTAGGTTACTTAACAGGGACCATCATAGGAGAGCCTATCTATTCATGGTTAGAATCCCAAAATACATTTCTTTTCTTAGGACTCATTTCATCTTTGAATCTTTTAAGTGATTTAATTTTTATTCAAGATGTTCCATTATCATCGCGTACAGGTGAAAAACGAAATAAAGATCCAAATACATGGAGATATTTAATTCAGAATAAACAATTTATTGCTCTTTTAATTAATGCAACTCTCGTGGGTCTTGTTATGACAGGTGCGAGTGTTTACATCGTTTATATCGTTTTCACTCATTTGAACTTGGGAAATATAGGTGGTTTATTCATTATTCCATGTCAAGTCGCTCAAACAATTACTTTTATCATAATAGGGGCTCGATCTAGAAATTTCGATAGATTATATAAATCGATGCTACTGTTAGGATTAGGAATAATAATATCAGCTATTATTCTATATTTCTTTGAAATAGATTCCTACGTATTCGCTTTTAGTGGTTTATTAGCAGGAACGATTTATGCTAGTATGATGCAGAGCACGGATGCAATTAGTCATAAGCTAATTCCGTTAGAGCATAAAACGAATATGGTCAGCATTTATCGTATAGTAGGATTAATTGGTAATGTTATTGGTCCTGCAATTTTTATGTTTCAAGTGCAGTATATTTGGGTGTATGCTCCAGGAGTGTTCTTGGTTTTCTTACAAGTGATAATTTTCATTTTATATTGGTTCCTAGTGAGAGAAAAACAAAAGCCTAACAATAAATTGACAGACTAATTAGATTTGTATTTTTCACCCGCAAAAAACATAAGTAACGGAAGCAATAATTCATAGACTCCATTACCAAAATCAGTTAATTCGTAGCTAACACGGATAGGTTGTGTATCTGTAACTGTACGAGTGACAATATGTTGTTCTTCAAATTCCTTTAAACGCGTTGTTAGTGTGCGGGAATTTAAGTTTGGTAATGCTCTTTTAATTTCATTGAAATAGGGTGTTTCGTCTTTTTCCTTTAGTATTCTGATAATATAAATAAGATCCATTGTCCATTTTCTTTGAAGAAAACTTAATGGATCATTTAGGAAATTCAGTTCTTTT
>JAEOUK010000678.1 GCA_016839385.1 Promethearchaeota archaeon | reverse complement strand
TATTCTTTTTTCACAACCACTTTTGTCTCTACTTTTACTGCAATTTTATTAATATGAAATCCATATCAATTTTGAAGAGTATGAATGAAAACCATATTCGAATCATTAATTCTGATTATTGGGACACATTTGGGAATCAATTACTGGATTTCTTGGATATTCCTCCTAACATTAAAATCTTAGATGTAGGAACTGGTGGAGGTACTATATTGATACGAGCTGCGAAAAAAGTGCTCCCTAATGGAACTGCAATAGGAATTGATAATTGGAGTGATGCCATCCGCAGAGCTCGTATAAATATTGAACAAAGTAAACTCAAGAATGCACGAGTAGTAAAAATGGATGCAAATAAGCTGGAATTCGCTGACAACACATTTGATATAGTTACTAGTGGTTTTATCGGATTTTGTGGTATATATGATTTTGAAAAGTTTGAGATGAAACCTGGGAAAAGTAACTCAATCATTCGGGAAACTCATCGAGTTTTAAAACCTGGTGGAAAAGTGGGATTTAATACTTGGAATTTACAAGAGGATTTGGGAATAATTCAAATCATGGTAGAAGATAATACTGTGCATCCGGGATACAGCAAGGAAAATGAAAAAGGATTCAGAATACTTATGGAAGATGCAGGATATCAAAATATAACAATGCATACATTAGTATATCACCGGTATTTTGAGAGTATCGAGAAGTGGGCAGAAGCCTACCAATGGTTGGTTAGTCATTTTGACCTTAACCATCTTGCAACATATAAATCAGTATTCAAACCATATTTCAGTAAAGAATTAGGAAAATACGATTTTAAGAAGTGTGTAATCTATGCATTAGGAGAAAAAGGATAAATTTAACAGAAACAAGAGTAACAAGACAAACTAGGTACCTTTTTTCCTTATTTATTTATATTTCCACAATCGTTGAAGATCCTATGTTAATAAATAATGAGAATACAGATGTTTCTGAACCCATAGATGAAGAGTTAAGTTCCGTTCAAAAGGAAATTATTCGAGAGATACGAAAAACTCAAACTATAATGATTTTTCAAATGGTATCATTACTCCTATTTGCGTTAGCTAATGGAGGATTTTTTGTACCTTACATTATCTATGAAGTAACTGGAAATGTGTTAATTCCACGTATAATCATTGCATTTTTCTTTTTTATTTCAGTTCTAAGAAGTGCCATTAAATTCTCACCTTTTCTGCGTAAAGGATACAAAATATTGCATGAAACTGAGTACTCAAATGGAAAACATGGATTTCAAACTGGAATTGTACATTATGTTGCGGAATTTTACCAATTATATAAACATGGGAAAAATAAGTATGTAAACGAGACTAAAAGTAATCCAACAAAAAAAGTTCCTAAGGTGTTTATTTGGGAATTAATAGCGTTCCTCATCATTGGAGTATTGTTAATTGGTTATGATACTATTCTTCTTGTCTGGTATCCTACTTTCACCTCTCAAGAACTGAATATCATCCTATTTAGCATCACAATAACATTTTACTGTACTCTCTTAATTCTTACTATGATAATCAAGAAGAGAACGGATAATTGGGTAAATGGATATCTGCAAATTGAAAACTGGGGTAAAAATTTAGAACTTAAATCCAGTAAAAAAGAGAAAATGGAGTGAGTTCGGTATGGTTTCAGCAATAAGACGGACAAAATATGAAATTTGGGCGGAAATTCTTGAAGTCTGTTCAAAATCTCCCCGATCTCAAAGCTGGATATTGCGAGAACTTCGATTGAAAACAGTAAATACAAAAGAAGCAATAGATTTTTTGATAGAACGAGGATTAATTGAATTAAATAATACCGAAAATAGTAAATGGGATGTATATAAAACCACTTTACTAGGAAAAGAAGCCCTAAATGACTTTTATAAATTGATCCGAAAATATTTCCGATCCAAATGAATATACTGTTCTTTTTTTTCTGTTTCTAATAGTATTTAATAATGTTCTGATTGACATAGTTTCATGCCAAAAGTAATTGTAAAAGATATCGAAATGTATTATGAAATAAGTGGTCAAGGAGAACCCCTAATACTAATACATGGTCTAGGTTCCAGCACTCGAGACTGGGAAGATATAATTCCGTTTTTACCAAGTTTCAAAATTATTACACTAGATT
The DNA here is from genome assembly GCA_016839385.1 of Promethearchaeota archaeon. Next base: position 602 of record JAEOUK010000678.1, on the reverse strand, counting down.
TAAGAGGACATGGTCAAACATCTAAACCTAAAGGAAAATACACTATTAAGTTGTTTGCATCAGATATACGAAATCTTCTTGACCAAATTGGAGTCAAATCTGCCCACGTTCTTGGAATATCTCTGGGTGGTTCGATTGCTTTTCAATTAGCAGTAGATTTCCCTGAATATGTAAAAAGTTTGATTGTTGTCAATTCGGGACCCGATCTTCTGGTTGATTCTTTTAAAAAGAGGATGGAAGTTGTAAAGAGAAAATTAATTGTAAAATTAGTTGGAATGAAAAAAATGGGAGAAGTTTTAGCTCCAAGACTTTTCATCAAACCTGAACAAGAAGAACAACGCGAAAAATTAAAGATAAGATGGGCTGAAAATGATAAAAAAGCTTATATCTCCTCTATGATGGCATTAGTTGGTTGGTCCGTAAAAGATCAACTAAAAAATATTTCTTGTCCAACATTAATTGTAGGTTCAGATGAAGATTATTCTTCCTCTGATACTAAGAGGGAGTACTCTAAATTAATCCCTAATGGAAAATTCACAGAAATAGAGGATGCAAGACATGCAGTCACTGCAGAAAAACCGGAAGAATTAAGCAAAATTGTC
>JAEOUK010000677.1 GCA_016839385.1 Promethearchaeota archaeon | reverse complement strand
GAAAATTTCTGCCGTAGTTAGCTTTTTTGTGGGATTAATGGATGAAGATACATCAACTATTGACCCCAGTACTTCATCAACATCTCCTTTAAAGGAGTTAAAAAAAGCGTAGTCTATTGCATTTTCTCTGGTTGTTAAAAAATTTTCTCCAAATTTCTTCATGAACCGTAAACCCAACTGATGCAAGTATTTTTGTGGACCTTCCAAAGATGAGGTCACCAGAACTACATAAAAAATATTAAAGGACTGAAAATGGTATGTTAATCCTTCAACTTCAAATGCTTTTACGTCAGCATTCGTGACCTCCTTGGCGAACATGCGCAAGGCGGTGAGGAGTCCGGAAACCAGATCCAGGTCTTTCATATTTTTCGTGGTTTGAAAGGATTCGGAAAACATTAATTCCCCGCCCTCAGTAATTACGTAGACTGCATAGATATTCATTTCAGCCGATTTCCTCTAGAATTTTTGGAAGATATTTCACTAATGCTCTTGAAAATATGTGATCGGGTTTTTCTAATATATGCACGATCCGTTTTGGAGGAAAACCTTGTAAGGTTTCATAAGCAGTTTCAAATTCTACTAATTGCATATCAATATCGGTTGGGATTGCACCAATATAGGTGGTTTCGTTTGGAATTTTCTCTTTGAATTTTTTAATTATTAAGTCTCCGAGTTTTTGCTGTTTATCCTCAGTATCTAAAGAGGAAGCTGGAACTTGATTTGCTAATACTAAAACCTTGTTTTCCAAATGTTTAGTCAATCCTGCAATCATTTCTGAAGTTCCATTTATGTCTGCATTACCAATTTTGACGCAAAATATATTCACATCCGTTAAAAGCATTGCATTCACGGTTGTGAACCCTGTTCCTGGACTACTGTCCAAAATAAAGTAATCGATGTTGTAAGGATCTGCTTCCAAGACTTTTTTTAATTTCAGCATGTTCTGAAGCATTCTCATGGAAGTTTTCTGGTCAATTCGAATTATCTGCTGGACTGCCTCCGCTAATGGATTGGCAAAAGCCAAGATTAATTTTCCTGGTAGGTTCCATGCTCCTGATTGGTCTTGAAGAACGTCTTCAACTGTTGCATCTCCCATTAAATGCTCATTTATCCATTTAATGCTCGGTTTAACGAATGTCGACAATGAGGGACCAAAAAAATCGTGATCCATCAGACAAACATTTTTTCCTTGCAAAGCAAGATATACAGCAGTGTTAAGGGATAAACAGGTCTTCCCTATTCCTCCTTTATGGCTTAAAAATGCTATAGATTTCATATTCTCCCACTTATCATATAATTTTTTATTATAACAACAATTCGTGTAAAATTCTATAGGTGCATGTTTTATTAAAGGATTACGTTCCAAATATATATATCTTACGGAATGATTTAAATACTCGATTGATCTATATATTTTTAACGCTTTCAAATGAATCTAGCAAGGATTTGAGGATGACCTTATGGTTGAAGTAACACAAATAATTAATGATGTATTGGGATCAGTAATTTTATTTTTCGGGTTATCGATGGGGATTGTATTAATATTCCGGTATAAAGAATCTGGCGCAAAAATAATGCTGAAATTTGGATTAACATGTATATTTATAGGTCTTATTTATTTAGTGTTCTTCTTACGTATAATTACATATTTTGTACCTCTACCAATCCTCTACGCTAAAGTTGCACCATTTAATTCCTATCCTCTTCTCTGTTTAACAACTTACGCGTGGATTGGACCTGCAGTCTTAGCAGCGACCTATGTAGGTACTGAACTCCTAATTCCACGTCAATATCGAAACTGGTTCCATATACCGGGATGGATTTTTGTTGCAGGATGGGAAGTATCAATTTTTTTCTTTGAAGATAGCTGGCTGAATGATTTTACCTTGTCTGAAATCATTGGGGATACATCATTCAAGATTATATCACCACCATTTTTCTTAATGATGTTTTTTGCATTATTTCTTTTGGGCTTTTTATGTGTTGGATTCCTAATTCGAGCAATAAAAACAGGAGGAATAATTGAGAGTAAGTTCATCATATTGTCAGTTGGAATCTTTCAGATGGAACTCGAGTTGGTTTTTGGAGGGATTGCAGATGTGGGAGAATCTGTTGCATTTATTATTACACTGAGAAGTCTAATGATAATCGGCTTATTCCTTCTAAATTATGGACTAACTCCTAGTAGGAAAAAGAAAGACAAAATTAAACTCCCTCGAGAGGTAGCAAACCTGGCGTATTTTGTAATCGGAGAAACAGAGGAGCTTGATGATCAATTCTGGGATCTTTACATTGCTAAATCCAAAGAAATGATTAATGATTATAAGGAAGAGAAGAAAAAACTGAAGGAGAAGTAG
>JAEOUK010000676.1 GCA_016839385.1 Promethearchaeota archaeon | reverse complement strand
TCTCCTTCTCTGACAGTAAAATCGGGGGGGTGAGATATCGAATCGAATTCTGGTGCTATGGCAAAAGAAACCATTAAAATAGAACCTAATAAAGTTGAAATTATTAGAATCAGAATTGCTCGTCGTTTCAAGATGTTTTCACTATCCTTTGAAGTGTTTTTTAGAAAATAAACTCTCCTATTTGATCTTTAGATAGATGATGATACCTACCATATATATAACACAACATAAACTGACCAATCCAAGTCCATAATATCCTGGAATTCTACGTAGCGGACAATATGTTTCCAATATAGCTTCAGGATAAAGGTCAATTGAATTCGCTGGACCATCTATACTATAACTCCCAGTATCACAAGGATGATGATCTAACCATTTGTTACCAATTTGTGTGGTTTCATTATACCATACATTATCTGTACCTTCGTCATATCCTTGACTATTTTGTCTCCCTTTTTCAGCACCATCTATCCTATAATTATCACTGAACGTGAGATCTCTTATAATATTAGAATAAACTACATTACTGGATGATGAAGTTTTTACAATAGCAATAGCATGTTCTTTACTATCACAAATTCTATTTCCAATCAATTCCGAATTACTGGTATATCTGATATTAATCCCTTGAAATGATGAATTGGAAATCGAATTATTTATTATGTGAATATTTGAAGCCATATTACAATGAATGCCTTGAGCAAAATTACTACAATTATTTTCAATAATCCAAACATTCGAACCTGAAATTCCAATACCTCCCCCGTCGTTAGTTTTTGAGACACATGTATTATTACGAATTATAGCAGTACCTGAAGCTACATTATCTATTCTAATTCCAATGTATTCGGTTGAGATGGTGCAATTTTGGATTATGAAATACTTGGTTGTGCTACTAATGAAAATACCATTGTTTGAACCTGAAACATCAATATTCAAATTTTGGATCAAATAGGGATGGGTTGCGTTTCCGCTTCCTTCAAAGCCCAGTGCAACAAAATCTCCATCAGAATCAATATAAATTGCTGGATCGAAGGTATTCAATGAAGTATTTGGAGGTTCTAAAGAAAATACATTAGAACATATCGCGGTAAGAATGAGAACATAAAGACTAAAACTGATAACAAATTTACACTTTTTATAATTCATAATAACTAATGCAATATATCAAATTTAATTCTAATGGATGGATTGATTCTTAGACTAATGTTGAATAAACAAGCGAATGGTCATGACTAAAATGAATAAAACCCAAGATAATGCAATTAAATAACCAACAAGTGGGACTACTTTATTCCAGTGCTTTTTAGGTCGCCCAAAATTTTTAGGACGGTCTGTTAAACATGGAAGACGATTTTTTTCTTCATCTAACAGTTCACATTCAAATCCTCCAACAGGTTTTTTCCTTAAGTATAAGGTAAAATTTATTCCGTCAATTGGAAGTGGATAAACTGTCTCATAACCTTTCAATTTTAAATCAAAAAGTAGTCTTTCATCTAGTTTTAATTCGACATTCTTAAATCTGTTTTTAAAATTTAATTCAAGTAGATGCTTAGGACCGTTTTTTCCCTGAATTCGCCAGATTTGAATTGGAATGATTTGCACCTCTCGAATTAATTCATTAAGTGATAACTAGTAGACATGAAGAACTAAAAAAAAGTTTGTTTGTTACTACTTTTCGGTAGTTGAGGTCAAGTTTTCTTGTAAAAATTTGCGTAATTCCAAATATGACGTAAAAATCAGGGGTTTATCTCTATTTGGTGGCTCTGGTATGACCACAGAGTTGTTAAAAAGAAGAAAAGAATCAGCTTCGATTCCTTGGATGTCTTTAACTTGTACATCTAATAGTTCTGTATAGGGAATAAATTCAGCAAAAATCCTATCCATAAATTTCGAGTAATTGCACCCACATGCAGAAAGTGGTACAAAAACGAAAATTTTGAGTTTTTCTGAGTCTTTGTCCATGTCATCACCAAAAAAAGAATTATAGGGGAATTCCGTGAATCAGCGCGTATACCACTGCTGATCCAATACTTATAATGAAGAATACCAAAGAATACATTAGCACTCCTCTCCACTTGAAATATTTGGAATTTGGCACCATTGATACAAAATCATACGGCTGACCCATCATAAAGGAAAGAGCCGTGGCTTTATCCATGCCCAAATTCATAAGTGATTTTGTCATAGCGATTTCTACTAAAGTAGGAGTGTATAATGGTCCTCCAAGAAGTGCAGCTATCACAATGCCCCAAAATCCAGTGAAATAGGTTGTTACCCACTCATCTGGAATATACGCAATAAGATAACTCACGACAATCAATCCAATTGCTAATCGTGGAATAATATTTTTGAATATATCAAAACTAAATTTATAGGCAGTTTCCACCCTATCATGTATAGATTTCTTTAAAACCAAGCGTTTAGCTTTGGATGTCTCATCTGATCCAGTTATTGAGTCAAATTGATTTCGGAGTTCCTTAGAAATACGCATTCGATCAAAAATTATACCACTTAATACTTCAGCAATAAACGAAAAAATTAATCTCCATAGTCCAAGTTCCCATCCAATGTACTCACCAGTCATTATTATTGTGATGAAATTTGCTGCAGGAGCCATAAGAAAGAAGGTCATTGCAACTCCGAGACTCGCGCCGGCTGCTAATATACCAACATAAACGGGTATTACTGAACAACTACAAGTTACAAAAATTGGAGCAAGCAAAGCTGCCAAGAGATAATGATACCATTTCCCTCCTCCTAACCATTTTTTAATAATATTACCAGGGATAAATTCATAGATAACCCCTGAAAGCACAAATGCAAGAAGGAGTGAATTCCATGCATGTCTTAAGTAATCTACAATATAAATTGCTGGAATATAGTACCATGCGTACGCCGCATAATCTACAGGCTCCTCAGGGGGAACAGTGAATAAAAGAAGCTTTAACTTTGTATAGATGAAATATGCAACTAACGCAGCGAGAACTACAAAGTATAATGTAGTGTAGATTTTTTTCTTTCTTTCTGTGTTAAAATAATCGGAAAATCGTTTTTTAAGGGATTTTTTGTCTTTGTTTTCTATAACAAGAGATTCTTCGGTCATATTTTTCTTAAACCCCTAAATAAAGTGCTTTATAGCTTGTTCGATCATTGATTCTGTTGGAATACTCCCGTCATGAACAATAGTGCCTTCAATAATAAGGCATGGAGGCATTAATGTGCCAAATTCTTTAATGAATTCAGGTCTAGTGATATTTCTATGACTAAAGTTAATTTTTAAGTCTGGAAACTTCTCCGCAACAACTTTTTTAAGGTTGTCAGCGGTTGCCTTACAATTCTTACAATAGGCGTCAATTCCTCCTCCTACAATAACGTTTAATTCTTTCATGAGTTTTCAATTATTTTTTTGAATTTGAGTTTTGATCTAGTTCAAACTATTTAAATTTTTTTCGAAGTAGTTTGAAAAATTTTAAAATCCTCAATTCATTGTAGTGATTGATGTCTCTTCAAAAAGTCGCGAACTGGTTAAAAAGTGAAAATGAGGATAGTACTGCAGAGGATTATGTGTTCATGTTAAAAAACTCCCTATCAGAACTCCGAAAAAGCAAAAATTTTAAACTAGAATTAAAAAAAAACATAGCTCTAGGTAATAAAACTCGGTTCTCGATTTATAAAACATTGGAACAGCAGGAATTATGTTCATGTGTGTTGTCAAAAATATTTGATATTAAGGAAGCAACTCTATCTCATCATCTAAAAATACTTAGAGAAGCAGGATTGATTGAAGGATTGAGAAAAGGATTGTACACGGTCTATCGCACAACTAGTGATTAAAAAAAAAATTATTGAGTAACACCAATTTTGTTCTCTTTATCTTCCATTTTTTCTACAGAGGATGGATTTTCTCGTTTGCGCTTAGATTTTACAATCCAAAGAGAAATGAT
>JAEOUK010000709.1 GCA_016839385.1 Promethearchaeota archaeon | reverse complement strand
TAAGGGGATGAAATATAATAAAACATTAAAAATCGAGAAAAATTCCCCCAATGTTGAATAACTGAATTGATAATCCTCGTTGGTCAAGAACTGGATTACTACTGAGTGCTCCAGTTCACTACCTGTTATGAGCAATTCTAATTCAGCTAATTTAATGAACCCCTCCTCATCTAAGAGGTTCTCTCTTAATGAATCAAGCTGGTCTTCGTTTACCATGACTTCTCTACTAATTTTTGTCTTATTTTATTGTTAGTTCCAAGGTTTATAAAAATTAAGATTCCCTAAGGATGTTCTGTAAAAGTAAAATAACTCTTCGATCCTTTCATTGAAATCATATTTTTTTTTTTCATTTATATAGATACCAATCTATTTTTGATCAAAACCTTAGATATGAAAAATGTTAGAATTAATACCATCTTGGTCTTGTGATTATTCCCAACATGTCAGTCGAAATATAGGCCATTTGAAATGGCGAGAACAAGAGTTTCTACGAACCACTCCTATCGGAGTTTTTGGAGTAGGAGGTCTCGGTGGATTGCTTTCCGAATTGCTGGTACGAGCGGGGTGCGAGCGCTTGGTCATATGCGACCGAGACGTGTTCGACCCTTCTAACCTTAACCGACAAATTTGTCTTAAGAAGCACGTTGGTATGCGGAAAATTGACGTGGTACAAGAAAAGCTGGGAAAGATCAATGAATGTGTTCAAGTAGAAAAATACAACACTGTTGACACGGATACTATTGACAAGCTCTTGAAAGATGTAAAGGTGGTAGCATTAACATTGGATGACCCTATCGGCTCCATACTCATAGCAAGGGGATGTCGAGAAAGAGGAATTCCAATGGTAGAAACGTGGGGCATTCCGTACATTTGGTCTTTCTGGTTTGCAAGAAGTAGCATCGATTATGAAACGTGTTATGATTTGGATACCCATGATATGACCAATGCTGAACTAATTAAATCCAAAATGACCAGCTTCGGAGATTTACTGCCCAAATTGCTCCAGTTCCCCGGAATCGACGAAATTTATGATCGAGAGCCGGGTATGTGGGACCAGATGAAAAATGGTGAGATTCCGTACCGCTCCTTTTCGCCCTTTATTGGTATATCAGCATCATATTTGTGTGCAGAAATCATCTTTGCGGGACTATTAGGAGTAAAACCAATGAACTTGGCTCCAAACGTGTCAGGATTTGACTACATTCGAATGAAACCCTTCCAATTTATAATGAAATAATTGAAATTTCAATAAAAAAAAGGTTTGGAAATACCAAATTAGCATTTAGATTACCATGCATATCTCCACAAAAAGCGAGTCATATTTAATAAGGGGAGATTATCTCCCTCCCAATCTATTACAAGTGCTTGTAAATCAGACCACTCCTTCTGGTCAAGAATGAAATTTCTATACGAATTTGGTATATGATGTTTAACCCGGTTTATGATAGTAAAAATTTTGGGCCCAATGTGATATAAAATTCCAGCATGTCGAAAACCAAGAATTCTCGGCATGAACACTGCACCAATATCATTTGAGTAGACAAATCTATGTATGTCAGGGACTAGTATTTTTAAGGTGAGAGCAAAGCTTTTATTCCCTACTCGGGGGTTTGCAAAGGTGATACAACGAATTTTTCCTTGATATTTAGAATAGTAATTATAAAGTATATCCCACGTACAAATAATGGCTAAAGCTCCACCAAGACTGTGTCCAGTAATGATTATCTCCTCATAATCCTTCTGTTCTAATATTTCATGAATTTGGGTTCTAGTAGTTTTTTTTTGACTTAATATTACTTGAGTTTCTTCGTTATTTTTCCCAATATCTTGACTATATTCCCACCAATAAGCTTTATGTATCTTTGCTTTTCTGAGTAATTTTTTTTCTCTTTTATCAAGCTTGTCCACATATAACCGTGATTTTCCTTTAGTATATTCGGGGAGTTGCTGATACGGATCATTCATAAAATACACTTGAGCTTTTTGTTGATGAATTTGCTGTTGGATCATGCCATGTAATTGCTCTAGGCGTTCTTCCATTTTCTTATCATCTTCTTCTGCCAAGGATTGCTGACTCTCCAAGGCTCCAGTTTTTCTGAAAGTTCCTTGACAGTGAGCATGCTTAACTAGAGGAAGAAAGGGAAAAATGTTAAATTTCCAGTCCATCCAAGATAAATCTGTACCTCGAAATACTATATATAATCGCTTTTCGTTATTTATATCTTCACCCCAAAAACCTTGAATCACGTAATCATTTACAGGACCTCCAAAAGAACCTTTTATTTTCATTACTTGTTGATAAGTTTCTGTTGATGCTTGATCCTTAGGATTATAATCTCCAGGTTGGATTTCACGAATTCTAGTTCGGATAACCAATACTAACCCACTTATCACAAGTGAAATCAAGCACAAAATCCAGAATTGAATCCAATCCAAGGTGAAAATGACATTAATAAAAAAAACCACAATCCAAATTAACACCACAATAGTTATCTTTCTAAACATTGGGATTCCTTTTTTACCAATGCGAAATTTAGGGGATTTTTTTCCTTTACGTACTCCCCCTTGGTCGAAAAAAATTAGGTATGCATCATATGATGCGATAATGCATTTTTTTACTAAAGACAAGAAAGTTTGATATATTAAGTTTGAAAGTGACAATTTAAACACCTTTTAGATAATGGAAAATTGGATTTATACAAAAATGTATGAATTATAAAATGTTAATCTTGATTTTAAGGTTTTGTATATCTTTTTTCTTATTTTTTCTCATATTTACTTACAAAAGAAAGGTTTATAAAAGTGAATCTAGCACATCTTGAAGTTACTTCTAATTAAGATAGAAAAAGCGAGAAAGATTTCTTTCATGGTATGAACTATGAATCGATTTGGACGGCATCCAATTCTTTTAGGATAATTTCTTTTATTTCTAATCAAGAAACATGTAATCTATTACTACTATTGTCGGTCAATTTTTCCAATCGTCTTCCAATTTCTTCCAGCAAGATTTCTCGTTCTGTGAGTTTTTCATGCATTATGGAGAGTTCTTCAGAGGGAATCGCTTCAAATTGAGTTGATTGTTGATCTATGTAGAAATTCAACAAATCGATAGTGTCTTCCATTATCTGGGTTCTTTGATCCAAAATCATGCTCTTGACATCCTTTATACTCAATTCATTGGACCCAAATAGGGTTAATGCTTCCTTGAGTTGTAGTAACTGTTCTTCATTAAAGACAATTTTTTCCACCATATTCGCGAGTTCATTTGTCATTTCATTCCTT
>JAEOUK010000675.1 GCA_016839385.1 Promethearchaeota archaeon | reverse complement strand
CTATTGTTCTTTGTATGTGCCCAGGGCTAAATGCAATGAAAAAAGCTGCGAGTAATCCACATCGCGAATCTAATACTTCTCTACCGAGATAGAACATTCCAAGGATTGTAACTCCACCCATAATTGCTGGCCAGAAAAATGCAACCTCATATAGGGTAACTTGTACTCCAAAGAAATGCAAAAGATTGTACAAAATTGCCGTCGCAAATACTAACCCTGGTCGCAGATTAAACCGATCAATACCTTCAGGGTACCAACTCATGAAGGAATGCCATTTAAAGTATTCGTATACTCCATTTTCTACTAGATATTCGGTTGAATGGAATTGGATCCACGGGTCAAAAGCTTTGATGAGGGCAGCACCTCTAAAAATATGACTTAGACGAACAAGCACTCCCATTATGATAATTACCAATAATCCTAAAAACACGAATATGCTATCTGACTTAATTCGAACGGATGTCTTCATACGATCCCAAATATCTGAAAACCATCTCTGGACTTTATTGACCATGCTGATCCCTTATAATATATTGTAGAAAAATCCTATCTATTTCTACTAATATGCCTTTCGTGTGAATAGTTCTTTTTAAGGGATTTGGTAATTTCCTTTGGGTATGGAATCGCAAATGTTTAATCAATCTTTTAATTGAGATTAACCATGCCGGAACATCCTATATTAGAAAATGCACCATTAAAAATATTCTTGGATGAAATAGAAGTTCCCATGATTCGCTTTGTGCATGATATTTTCTTAAATCAAAACCTTGAATTGTTCACGTTGTTACGAAGGATACCCAAAAAAGAGGAAATTCATGGATTCGACTTGAAAATCGAATTGAAATATAATCTTGATGGAAAGATCGTTTCTTCTATTACTGAATCCTCTATGGACCCCATAACTCATGTAACCTTATCCATTAATGAAAAACCTGTTGGTCTAAAACAATTTGTCCAAAATGTTATTTTTGGAATTAATTTTGGTATACTACAAACATTGGATGGATTTCACACAAAGAAAAAAGAAATCACTCTGAAGTTCAAAAAAGAATAATAAGGGTAAAAATTATTACGAAATAAAATCCCACCCTAACTCAATGTACAAGATCAACAAGTCTTCTCGAGAAGTAGAAGTAGAATGTAAATTTTGCAAAGAAAAAATCGTCTTTACTCTACCTGAGAACGTAGGGGAAAATAAAAATTATCCATTTCCGTATCGTTTTGTGCACGGAGAACCTTACCATTCCGTAACCGTGTATTTAGACAAGCAAATGAATATCCGATCAACAGAGTTTGGGGATTCTCTCTCGATTTCTTGTGAAATTCTTCATAATTGTGGGGATGAGGGAGATTTAGGAACTCCCGAATTCAAAGATCAAGTTCTGAAATCATGGATAACAGGTTTTATCACCGCTATCAATGTGTTTACCAAGGATAGAGAAGAGATCCTAAGTAGAGTTGGAAGGATCTTAGGGGATAAATATGCAAAACATTTCAATTCGAAGGATGTCAATGGTATAATGGATGAATTTCAAGAATTCTGGAAATCAAATGATTTCGGTTTTGTCAAAAACGTGTCTAAGAAGGATGATCAAATTTTATTTGATATAGTGGATAATTTGGAAGTCTACTATCTTCCGAATATGTATAAGAAATTATGTTTTCTGACCAATGGATTTTTGAAAGTTGTGATAGAGAAAAATCTTGGTATAATCGTCTCAATAATGGAATTACAGTGTACTGCAAATGGAGATCCTCAATGTCGATTTTCAATGAAATGGGATTAAGATGCCGTATAAAAATAATTATATATTAATCAAAGTCTTTTATTTTGGAGAACATTACCATGGTTCTCAACGACAACCAAATTTACAGACAATAGAAGGAAAAATACTGTATGCTTTACACAATAAAGGGTATTTGAGTGATAAACACTATGAAGATCAAATTATTCATAGCGCAGGAAGAACAGATGCGGGGGTTCACAGTAGAGGGATGACTTATGGGTTTTTTAATCAGAGAGAAAATTTTCATCCTATGGAAGTGAATTTATCT
>JAEOUK010000674.1 GCA_016839385.1 Promethearchaeota archaeon | reverse complement strand
TTGGACCGGAAATGACTCCAGGTACTCCATTTTATGTAATCTCTTTTGGAGTATTGGGATTAGGAATTCTCTTGATTGTGATAGGATTGATGGCAATATTAGGATTTATGAGACTAATTCGGAAAGGTATTTTGGAAGGAGAATATATAGAAGAAAGTACACCTCAAATTGGCACAAAAAGTACAACCGTAATCCGTCAACAAATGCCTGCACCCTTAGTGAGTGAAAATATTCCTAAACCAGTAACTAAAACTAAAGCTATCAGTAGTGGATCTCTACAAGTGAAATCTCCTTCTGCACCTCCAAAGTCAAAATCGATAGAAATCTCTGAAGATCAAACTCCTTCACTTTCTTTAGATGAAGCATTACAAATGATCATCACAAATTATAACATTGAGAAAGTCAAGAAATCCTTTAGTGGATGGAATGAAACTTTAATTATGAGGTTCCCTGATCTAGGCAGGAGTTATATGTACATCATCAAGGGTTCTGATGGGATTGAATTCAAAGAAGGGGATGATCCAGAAGCAGCAGTTCAAGTAGAAATGGATTCGATACTATTCCAAAAACTAATAGCTAAGGAAGTGAATGCTATTAAAGCATATTCTAGTGGAAAAATGAATGTATCTGGTCAAATGAAAAACATGTTAAAATTACGAAAACTAATGTTTTAAGGCATAAAAAGAAAGGATTGAAAATGAAAGCTCTGGTAACAGCGCAATTTTCTGATGAAGCTCTTCAAAATCTACGTGAATTGTTGGATGATGAAGTAATATATGAAAGTTGGCGGGACACGAAACATATGTATTTTGATCCCGATGTGCTAATAAAGAAAATCAATAATTTAGGTGTAGAAATACTCATCTGTGAAGGAGATAATATCAAGAAGAAAGTTTTAGAAAACACATCTTTGAGAATTATTGGTTCAATTCGAGGAGATCCAAATAATATCGACATCACTACAGCTACCGAAAAAAAAATCCCCGTTTTATTCGGACCCAATCGCAATACTACTGCGGTTGCGGAATTAACCCTTGCAGTGATATTAGCATTAGCTAGAAAAATACACTCTGTAGAACGAACAATTCGTTCAAAAGAATTTCAAGTTAATGAATTTTCGGATTATGTCACTTTTTATAATAAATTCTTGGGGTTTGAGTTATCAGGAAAAACAGTCGGAATTGTTGGGTTGGGTAGAATTGGATTCCAAGTTGCAAAATTTTTGGTACCATTTAATGTCAAGTTATTAATCTATGATCCATATGTATCACCTCAAAAATTAACCGCAATTAACGGAGAAAAAGTTGATTTACCTACATTACTGAAAAACGCAGATATAATTACTTTGCATTGCCCTCCTACTGATGAAACTGACGGGTTGATTGGGGAAGAAGAGATAAAACTAATGAAATCCTCGGCAATTTTCATAAATCTAGCGCGAGCATCAGTCACTGACGAATCCGCATTGTTTGATGCACTCAAAGAAAAACGTATCGCGGGTGCTGCGTTAGATGTATTCACAAGTGAACCGGTTGATCAAGATAATGAATTTCTCAAACTCGAGAATGTAATTGTTACTCCTCATATAGGTGGAGATACAAGGGAGACCAACCACCGAGGGAGTATTATGATAGTAAACGGAATTAAACAACTACTCGATCATAAACTTCCTCGCAACATACAAAATCCTGAAGTCTTATCCGGATATTCCGAAGTTCCTGAAGAAGCTAAAGATGAATTTGCAGGCATTCTGGTCTCATTAGATCGTTATACATTAAAAATACATGAAATCATCCATGTGTGTAAGGAAATGCTAAAAACAAGATTTGTGTTAGGTACTGCTGGAAATGTCTCTGTGAGAGTTAAACTCCCCACAGGTGAGGATGCTGTCATAATTACTCCGAGTTCTGTGGAATATACAAATCTTCAAGTAGAAGATCTTGTGTTAATTGATATGCAGGGTGAAAAAATAGTTGGAACACGAAATCCTTCATCAGAACGCCGATTACATTTGGCAATTTACAGGGAACGTAGCGATATTAATGCAATAATTCATTCCCATGCCCCCTACTCCACTGCATTGTCCATAGCAAAAATGCCATTAGGTCCTTTTGTAGATGAAATAATTCCTTTTATTGGAGGGTGCGAAATTTCCGAATTTGGAATGGCAGGAACCGATGAATTGGCAGAAAATGGAGTAAGAGCGCTGGGTAATAACATGACTGTGATGATCGCAAATCATGGTAATGTAGGATGCGGAAAAGATATTGAACAAGCATGGTTTACATGTCAACTAGTGGAGTTTGCTGCAAAAATTCAATATAAAGCCGCAATTTTGGGCACAATGTATGCAATTCCAGAAGAAGCAGAAGAATCTG
>JAEOUK010000673.1 GCA_016839385.1 Promethearchaeota archaeon | reverse complement strand
TTTAATTCGAATAAGATCCACTGAATGACCTAGTTCCTTGAGATATTTTCTAAAAATATCTGCAAGATTAGCAGTTGCTCCAGTTCCCGAGAAATATAATAGACCAATATGCATAATCATCCACGAATTGTAAATTTGATAAACAGTGTTTTGATTAATTCTTGATTATTAAATAGATCATCGGTTTATTTATGAATATAAAGTGATGAAAATGGAAAAATATCTTGATAACACTATTGAAACTGAGGAACGAATATCCGATTTAATGTCTAAAATGACATTGGATGAAAAAATTCTTCTTCTTAAAGGGAAAGGACTTTACTATGCTCATCCAATCGAACGGTTACAAATAAAGTCGTTTAAAATGACAGATGGTCCATTGGGTGTATCATGGCAGAGCAGCGCTAGAGGAAAACGAACAAGATTTCCTGCAACCATTGCTTTGGCTGCATCTTGGAATAAAGCAATATCTTATAAGCTAGGAAAAGCTATGGGCAAAGAGACAAAACTTGTAGGATGTCATCAACTTTTAGCTCCTGGGGTATGTATCGTCCGATCTCCCCTATGTGGCCGTAATTTTGAATATCTTAGTGAAGATCCAATTCTCGCTTCAGATATTGGGGCAGAGATAGTTAAAGGGATTCAATCTGAAAAAGTATCTGCCTGTGTGAAACATTATATAACTAATAATAGTGAAACCAAACGCACGAGTATAAGTACCGAGATTGACGAACGAACATTACAAGAGATCTACGTCAAAACTTATAAAAGAATTATAGAAAAAGCAGATCCATGGAGCATTATGAGTAGCTACAATAAAATCAATGGAACCTATGCTTCAGAAAATAAATATGTATTAAAAGACATCCTTCGAGGTCAATTAGGATTTACCGGTCATGTTGTCACTGATTGGGGAGCCTCTCGCAATGTAAAAGAAGGAGCAGCAGGATGTATAAAAGCAGGATTAAGTCTTGAAATGCCCGGGGGAAATCTCATGGTCAAAACTATGGTTCCTAAGAACATCAAAAATGGCTTAAAAGCTGGGAAAATTACTGAATCAGATATCGATTATGTTTTACAACCTTTGTTGCGAACCTACTTCCGAGTAGAACTATTTGATGAAGATACTCCTGAATCTCCCGAAATATTAGACATTCCCGAGCATCAAGATATAGCACGTGAAGCTGCTGAAGAAGGAATGGTATTACTGAAAAATGAAGCAAATACTTTACCAGTAGATTTAAACACCGTAAAAAAGATTGCCATATTGGGTCCAAATGCTAAAATGCCATTTGGAAAACCCCTTGCAGGTGGAAGTTCTGCCGTTGTCCCTCCTTGGTTCACAACTCCATATGATGGAATCGTAAAATATGTTAAAGGAAAAGCTGAGATTGTTAGCAGACCAGAAAAAGCGGATGTTGTATTTTTAGTACTTGGTCTTAGTCATGGGAAAAGTATCTTTACACTCCTGTTTAACAAGAAATTTGAAGGGGATACTGAAGGTAGAGATCGGAAACGGTATGAATTGTCGGAAGAGCAAATGGAATTATTCCATAAAACCATCAAGAAGAATCCAAATACTGTAGTTGTATTGGTTGCTGGTAGTCCCATTGACTGTAGTGCGTTCATGGAAAAAGCTCCTGCTCTATTGAATGCTTGGTATCCTGGTATGACTGGAGGGGATGCGATTGCCCGAGTTCTATTTGGAGATGTAAATCCTTCTGGTAAATTACCAGTCACTTATCCAAAGAAGCTTGAGGACCATCCTGTTCATAAATCCGAGAGGTTATTCCCAGGTGATTTAGAGGAATTAAAAATCTATTACGATGAGGGGATCAATGTTGGATACAGGTACTTTGACAAAGAGAATGTTGAACCGCAATTCCCATTCGGGTTTGGATTGTCATATACAACTTTTGAATTATCCAATATCCAAGTAAGCACTCCGAAAATTGAGAAATCCGGTAAATTCACCGTGAAAGTCGATGTGAAGAATATTGGTTCTCGAGCAGGATCTGAAGTCGTTCAAGTATATCTTACTGATGATGAGGCATCTGTTGAACGCCCACCAAGAGAACTGCAAGGTTTTGATAAAGTCTATCTAAAACCTGGGGAGACAAAAACTGCAACTATTGAGTTAGATCAATCTGCATTTGAATTCTATTCAGACAAGGATCATAAATTCCTTGCAGAAACGGGTTCCTTTACAATTTTTGCAGGGAATTCCTCCCGAAATTTACCTCTGCAGACAAAAATCGAATTTGTTGCATAATTCAATAGCTATTATTTTTTACTCTTTTTTTCAACCAAAATGAATTTGACTTTAAATGTTAGGTGTCAAATGAATCACATGTTAAAGGGATCAAAATGGCGGAACAACTCGAACCCACACATTTTTTACATAAACTGTTAAATCCACAATCGCTTTGCATTTTCGGCGCAAATGAAAATCTGCTCCAAAATATGGGATGCCAAGAACTGCTTAATATCATTGATAATGGATACAAGGGTAATGTTTATCCGATACATCCTAGGT
>JAEOUK010000672.1 GCA_016839385.1 Promethearchaeota archaeon | reverse complement strand
TTCGATTATATTCTCGCTCCAGATCTTTCAATTTCGACTCGGTGGATGCAATTTTTTCTGCTGCTACCATTTTATTCTTAGCCGCTTCGATTTTTAACCCCGCATCTACAACTTGCTTTCGTATTCTAGCTATTTCAATCATTATATCAGCATATTCGACACGTTTCTCCTGCAATGATTTCTTCTGGATCGCGAGGTCTTTTAATTTATCGCAGTATTTCTCTTTGAGATCGATCGCATTGTCTAGATGCCGAACATATCCTTTGTTATCTTCCACTTCATCTTTGGTGATTCCGGAGCGATCTTCTCGACTCAGGATTTCAAGTTGTTTACTTAAATCCCGTAATTTTCTTACAAAAATACCCATAAATCGGGTATAATCTCCATATTGGTCTGCCAGTTTTTTCTCTGCATTCGAGATAGATTTTTCTTTTGACGACATGTTTTTTAACATGTGTGCTACTTCAATTTCTAAGTTGGAGAGCAGCTTTTCGTCCTCATGAGTTACGATTGGTATTTTTTTTCACCTTTACTTCTCTAAATTCAACTATTCTTGTGTATATGACATAAAAGAAATAAATAAATTCTTGCTAGTTTTTCGATTACTCACTTAATGCTCTTCGTTTCGCGAATAATTCTTTTAATTCACCCATGATGGATGATCGCAAAGAGATTGGATTGGCTGGAGCCTGCGGTCTAGGTGCTGGTGCGCCTGGAGGTGGTGGAGGTGCTCCTGGGACTGCTGGTCCCGGTCCTGATGTTACACCTGCAGCTGGGGCTGCTGTAGCTCCTGCAGCAATTCGTGATTCTAATGTTGAAATCTGTGATTGTAAAGTTCCAATTTGATTGTTCAATTGGGCAATCATGATGTCAACTCGTTCTGGGATGCTCATGATCAGCATCATCATTTTTTCAATTACTTCTGATAGTCCTTCGACTTGTTCTCGTATTGGTGCCTCTCGCATGGAGTTTAACACCGCATTAAATTCATCAGCCATCGACTCTGTCCTCAGTTCTTTTTAATTATATACTTAAATCCAAAAATAAAAAAAATCTGAACTATAGATATAATATACCGAATCAACTTTAATATTCTAGCCTAAATAATAAATGGGGGTTCTACCGGTTTTCCTATTCAAAATATCTTTTATTGCGAACGAAAATAGAGACAAAATTTTGTTTTTTGATATGATCCGGGCAAATTTAGAACTATCAGATATCAATAGTAACTCATATTCAGATACAATCGGTGTGAACATCTCTGTTAAACATCTCCATGATTGTAACGAACAGATTGCCAAAATAATCATCTGGGATATTTCTCCTCAAAACTTTTTTCAATGGGTTCGACCTTTATTTTTCAATGGTTCGATAGGCTCAATCGTCCTTCATTCAAATAACTCAGCTGAAGGAGTCGCTCAGACTTTAAAGATCATCCGAGAATTCCGTAAACATAATTTTTTGAAATTTTTGATATTATTATCTGATCCCTTTGGACAAGATAGCCACACTCAAAAATTGGTTAAAGAAGCCGAAGAATTGGGCTTTACTGTAAAATATTTTGATGTGGATGATTCCTATTTCTCTGAGAAGGAACCTACAGAAGAGAATTATAAGCAGTTTTATCAAAATATGAGAAAATTCTATGAAACAATCATTCTAGATATCTTTACTGATGCTGTTCAGAAAATTCCCAAGAATGCGTACGATATTGAGGAGTTTCGAGAAACATATTTTGAAACTCTGGACGAATATGACAATTCCCTCAATAAAATGTATGAAATTCTTTCAAGGTTAGGATTTGAGCACGACCATAGAAATATATATGTTGAAATACCAGAAGGTCGTTTTTCTGTAAATTTTTTTACTGGAGCATGTTATTATAACTATCCGAAATCTGTGTTGTCAAAAAATCCTCACACAAAATATTTATGTTTGGAACCCGAAGTGAAAGATTTCTCTGGATGGTCAAATATCATGTTCCTCCCAAAAGCTTTCATGTTATCTATTGCAAAAGCATTTTATCTTCAAGAACATGATTTTGATAAAGTTGTACTTGAGCAATTGGACGAGATTAAAAAGAAATTATTTTAGTTTTTCGATTAAATCCAACACTTGAGAAATTTGTTCGCGAAGGATGGGTGTGTTCTCTTTTCCCAAGGTTACCAAAGATTTTGCAGTAGCATGCATGGATGTCAGAAAAATTTTGTTCGGGATGGAAAAAATGTTTACCATAAGTAAATAAAGTTCTTGAATAAGCTGCAATCTATTATTAGCTTGTTCTCTCTTCTTTTCCTCAGATAGAGATTCGATTTCCTTTGAATCTGTAATCTTTTCCACTGTTTTATGAATTTCCATCTCTTCCCAAATGTTTGATTTCAATTCCGTAAAATTCACACCTAAATCTAAAAGCGCTTTTTTGACACCTTCATAAAATAATCGAATGAATTCAGCAGGTTCAATAGAATTAAATTTCACGATCATATCAGGCGGTGAAATATCCGTCAAGAATTCAACAATTACTTTTTTATAATCATCCAAAATGTCAAATGGTAATACTAGATTCGCTGTTTCTACTGAATTGTTATAAATATGACCTAATAATTTTGCCAAAGAATCATTTTCGCACGCTTTTTCAATTAGACGTCCGTTTTCATTTAAAATATGAACTCCCATAAAACCAAGAATTCTTACAACATCCTCTTCATACCCTCGGAAGTATTCCATTAGTTCAAATGTACTCATCTGCATTTTATCTTGAATTAAGGAAACCAATTGTTCTTTTATTGCATTGAAAGGTTTTGAAAAAATTTCATCCCCAATTTCAATTTCGGAATCATCCAGAAATGGCCGGCGTAATGATTCATCCATTTTTTCAATATCTTGTGAAAATTCGGATTTATGGATGATTTTGCAAATTAATTCTAATTCTTCATCTCCTCTACAAAAGCATTTTGTTTCCTGCATTAGAATTCTATAGTCGTTTCGTTTCAATTCCAATATGAAATTAGCCGTTTCCTCGAGCATACCTACTAAACCGGTAGCATAATAGCTTTCTTCAGATTGGATTTTATTGCAGTCAATGGAATCTAATGGAGAAGTTCCGTATCCTCCACAAATCGGACATTTCGTTATGTGAAAAACTAAATCCGGATGATTTTTTCCTTCCTTTGGTATCTTCTCAAGCTCATACTCATCGAGTTTAGTTCCAAAAATGACATACCAAATTATGTCCAGATATTCCATGACCTTCACTGGATCATTCGGAAACATTCTCAACACAGTGATTTGGCGGCGTCCAGACTCAAAAGTTCCATGAATTCCTATCATTTTCAAAATTCGGGAAGCCTTAGTTTCGTCTCTTGTGATTTCTACTAATTCTTTGAACATTTCTCGGTACAAACTCGTAAAAAATAACAAGTTTGTATTTCTACCAAAAAACTTCGCAGTTCGCCCAACAAGGAATCGAAAGACCATTTACTGACTCTCCTCCTTTAGCTGATATATGTGTGTACAAGATATATCTCCCAAAGCTACTGATTTATTAACTGAATACCCATCAATTGTAAATCCAGCCTGTCGGAGTATTTCTGTAACCACAGCGGTAATTACATTGCACGGTGCAATCGTTAAATCTTCTCTTTTATACTTGCAAAGAGAACATTTTTTATCTTCCACCATCATACTGTTTGGATGCTCGGATATGGTAATCCTACTATCAAATAATTCTGAATACACTGCTGAAATTATTTCTTCTAGGTTTTGACTATGAAAATCTTTTTCCTCAAGTAAAGTTAGCGCAATATTTTTACCCATGCGATCTACTCTACTCTTTATTTCGTCTTCTGATAGTCCTTTGCTGATTAAAAATCGTAGGAAGTAATAGAGATTATTACGCATCTGATTAGTCAAAGCAGTTTTATTTGATAGTTCTTCTCGAGTGTAATTTGGCATAATGTCGGAAACCTTTGTGTTATTAGAACTTAGCGATAAAGGAATTAAAGTTTTAGTGTCTTTCTGATTGGTTCTGATATTGGTACTGCGAGAGCAATTCCCAAAGTTACTTGCATAATATTAAATGGGATTTCTGAGAGAGCGCCTGCAAAACCTATGTATGGGATAAATGCTTCAAAAATGAAATATCCCATAATTATTTCCACTCCTCCAATTACCATTGCAATAATTTTCAGAGAGATTTTTGGATCAACAAACCTGTAGATTAACAATATGCTTATTAAACTCAAAGATGCAATGATAATCCAGAATATGTACGTGAAATTTATATTCAAAAGATAGATGTCAGCAAAAACTTGCAAGAAATCCGCTTCTCCGATGAATATAATTATTCCTATTGCTAGTATAATACAAGAAACAAACAATCCCGAAATAGTCACAATTAACCAACTTATTGCACTTTTTTTTTCTAAACGATTGGATAATTGAATTTGAGTTAACTTTTGATAAAGAAATCCTACAATCAATCCTTCAATTCCTTTAATGATCAGAGTTGCAGGAGCAAAAGCAGCATACCCTAAGAACAGATCAGCTATCATTCCCCCTAATCCACCCGATATTGCACCAATATAGGGACCAAATAGAATAGCAGATAAATATACCATTGATTCCCCTACATTGAAAAATCCCGTCGAAACTGTGAGATTTACAGCAAATAGCACTGTAACAATAGCATTCAAACTTATCATTACAGCGGAAATAGCTATTTTTAACCCAAGTGGTCTTTTACCTTGTTTTGTTGGGAAAAAAATTCGCTCTTGCTTATCATTTTTTTCATCTTGTGGAGTTTTCTGATCTGACATATGTATCAAATTATAGAATAACTGTACTAATTTGATTTTTTTGGTAGTACCCATATAAATACTAAAGTACCCTAAACAACTGGAAACTAAGGAGATCTTAATGAGTGAAAAAGAATCTGATCTGATAAATAGAATTAATCCGTTAATTAAAGAAATGAGGGCAATTATAACCGAAAATCCAAATAACAGTACAAAAATTGATGAAATTATTAAAAAACTCGAATCCATAGGCACATGGCATGTCATAGATCCACTTAAAGAAGTTCTTGAGATTCCGAACTGCCCTCCCAAAATTCAGCAAAAAATTTTGGAATTATTTGGAAAAATCAAAAACCCACGAGTTTTGTCTGTGTTAATCTCATATTTAACTAATGAGAACGTTAGAATTAGGAATACCGCCATTAAATCTCTTAGCTTGATAAAACATCCCAAAGTTGCACAACATTTAATATCTTCTATAAAAGCTGATGAAAATAACAAATGGGTGAAGATTTTTGCAATTCATGGACTAACAAGGAACTCCAGTCCCAAAGTTGTTCAACCTTTAATTGAACTATTAGGAGATCCTGAAGAAGACGTAAGAAAAGAAGCAATTTTAGCGCTTACTAAGTTAAAAGTAGAAAATGTTGATGATTTATTAATAAACGCATTAGATTCTGAGGATAGATATGGAAAAATGGGAGTTGTGAGTCTACTAGCGGCGAGAAATGTAAAAAAATCTGTAGATTCACTAATTCGATTTATTGGAAATGAAGATCGTAGATTAAACTTGATTGTTTGTAATGCTCTCTCTTCTTTCTCTAATCCGAAATCTCTTATTCCTCTTTTAGATAAATCAATTTTAGAGAATGATTTACACAATCAGTATTTATTATGTATTCAAAAAATGAATGAAACTATAATCCCTGCACTCATTGAAATATACATTAAAGACAATGAAGACAAATACAGCTCGCATATTGAATTTCTACTAAAAAAAGCTGAATACCATTCACATGAACAGATAATAAACAGAAAATCTACTGAGGAAAATCCCAATATTGTGGAGAAATTGGCAATGTTAGAATCTAAAATTGAAAATTAAGAGTTAATATTCCAGAAAACTGGGAATCATCGCTGTTATTTCCCATTTCTGGCTATAAATTACCATGTATTCCAGAAATTTACGGATTTCTTCAACCCGTTCTTGTTCTTTTGCTAAATATTCACAAAAAATATCAGGTCCAAGTGCGATCAAAAAACCATTTAAGTTATTTTCTCGTTTAATTAATAGCCAAATGGGAATATTTTTTTCTTTATTAATGACCATCAACAATATCAGTGGATTATTTGTCCAATCTTCCCCGTCTGGTGATGTTACTTTCTTTAGGGATTTACCAACTGAGTACTTTTTATTCAGTTTGATTTCTTTGATTAAATCATCAAAATAGTTTCGTCTTATTTGAATATATTCACCCAGTACTGCATCTCCATCATACATTTCAATTGTTTTTGAAGATCCATCATCTGCATTGATTTTAATGGTCCAGTTTTTTTTAGAATAATTTTTACTCATTTTCACTCTGGTATTTGATTATAGTTATTAATAATATTGTATTCTGAATATAACACAAGACAGAGTGACTTAAATCTCATTTGGAAAAAGATCAACATGACAACGGAGGATTTACCAAAATATTCGACTGGTATCAAAGCTCTGGACACATTATTAACGAACCTTCAAGATGGGGACAATATTGTCTTTAAAGTTGACAATCTGGATGATTTCATTCCATTTGTCCATCAATTTTCTCGACAGGCGAATAAGGATCATAAGAAGTTAATTTATTTTCGTTACGCTCAACATGAGGAACTAGTTCCGAATGATGTAGAAATTGAAAGAATCCATCTTAATCCTAAAAAGGGATTTGAGAACTTCATATCAGAGATTATTGAAGTCATTGCTGAAAATGGTCCAGAAGAAACATGCTATATTTTTGATCTCCTTTCTGATTTAACTGTATCGTGGTATTCTGATGTCATGGTAGCAAATTTTTTTTTACTCACCTGTCCTTATTTGTATAAATTACCTACAATTGCGTATTTTGCTATTCTCAGGAATCGTCATGAGGAGAATACTTGCCGAGAAATACAATCTACTGCCCAAATAATTTTTGAAATATATAATATGGATGATGAATTATATATACACCCACTAAAAGTGGACAAAAGACACACCCCAAATTTGTATGCTCTTCATAAATGGATTAGAGACTCAAATGGAGAAGATAAACTGGAAAGTATTGTGGAATCAGCATATATCTCAAAAATATTAGCAAAATCATATCACCCATGGTCAGAACGAATAAGACAAAGAGGAACGTGGCATTTAACATTTAAACAAGCAGAAGAAGTTGTAGAACGTTTATTAGACAAACGTTCTCCAATAAAAGTATCACCCATCCAAGCAGAAACGCTGAAAAGCCGTTTATTAAAAATGATTATGGTTAAAGGAGATTTGTTATTTATATTAGCGGCAAACTATCTTAATTTAAATGATCTAGTCTATAAAATTGGTAACAGATTAATTGGAACTGGTTCCGTAGGAGGAAAAGCAATTGGAATGCTGATTGCGAGGAACATTTTGAAACGTTATAAAAAATGGAGAGAAATTCTAGAAGAAGCTGACTCATTTTACATTGGAACCGAAGTATTTTACACTTATTTGATAAAGAATGATTGCTGGTGGTTACGACGTCAATTATGCAGCAAAGAAACACTTTTAGAGGGTCAAGAAGAAGCAATTCAACGAGTAATGAATGGAAAATTCCCTGAACAAATCTTAGAAGAATTTGATCAATTATTGGATTATTTTGGACAATCCCCTATAATTGTCCGCTCTAGTAGCCTATTAGAAGATGCCTATGGAAATTCATTTTCCGGAAAATATGAAAGCATAATTTTATCAAATCAAGGAACTCCAGAAGAAAGAAAACAAAAATTTTTAGATGCTATTCGACGGGTTTATGCTTCAGCATTAAGCACAGACGCTGTAACTTACAGAAAAGAGCGAGATTTATTGGATCGCGATGAAGCGATGGCAGTTCTTGTTCAAAGGTTGTCTGGTTCGGAATATGGTAATTTTTATCTCCCACAAGCTGCAGGAGTAGCATACTCTTTTAATCCCTACGTCTGGGATAAACAAATAGATCCCAAATCAGGCGTTCTTCGACTTGTAATGGGGCTGGGGACTAGGGCAGTAGACAGAACAGGCGATGATTTCACCAGAATAGTTGCTTTAAACAAACCGGAATTACGACCAGAACTAGGTTTTGATCAAATCAGATCGCATTCTCAAAAAAAAATTGACGTAGTCGATTTGAAAAATGATTTATTCACTTCTGTTCATTTTGAACGTGATAATATTGATCTAAATACATTTCCTGTGAGACTTTACGCGGAAAAAGATCCTCTCGTTGACGATTTTTATTTTGAATTGGAAGAAAGTAAAAAGCCTTTTCCTTGGGTATTAACTTTTACAGAATTGCTTAAAACCGATTTTCCAAAAGATATGATGGATATGTTGAGTATTTTAGAGGATGCTTATCAAACTCCAGTGGATGTTGAGTTTACAGTAAATTTTGTGAAAGAAAATGAATATTTTATTAATATTTTACAATGTAGACCTTTCCATGTAGAACAAGAAATTCATGATATAGATCCCCCCAAAAAAAATATCCCAGAGGATCAAGTCATCTTCAAGACGTCGGGCCCCATTCTCGGAGCTTCTCTTGCTGTTAATGTTGATTATGTAATCTTTGTCGATCCCAAAGTATATGGTAAACTGAGTATTAGTGAAAAATACGAAATTGCTCGAATTATTGGGAAAATCAATGCTAAATTACCGAAAACGAATAATGAGAAGATAATGTTAATTGGTCCTGGAAGGTGGGGAACATCTTCTCCCAGTTTGGGAATACCGGTCAATTTTGCAGAAGTAAGTGGGGTTTCAATTATTGGGGAGATTGCTGAAATGCATGAAGGATTAGTACCGGATATTTCTCTTGGAACTCATTTTTTCACTAACATAGTTGAATTGAATGTCCTTTACTTTGCCATCCAGAAAATGGATAAAGAAAATAATATGATTGACTATGATTTTTTTAACTCTGTACCTAACATTCTAACAAAAATATTAACCGATTCAGAAAAATGGTCTAAGGTCATTAAGGTTATCGACAAAAAACAGATGGGAGATAAACGTAAAATTAAAATTCATATGAATAGTTTCTCCCAAGAGGGAATCTGTTATTACAAGTAACTGGAATTTTGTGGGTTTTCTGTGGGACAAGGTAGTAATTTTCCATAGATCATTTATTAAACATTTAAATTTCAATACTCCCAAAAAAAATCACCATTAAAGTAGAGTTTCAAAAATGTCAGATTACATTGAACAAGTATATGATCACGTAGTGAATAAGAATCGTTCACAGCCTGAATTTCATCAAGCAGTAAAAGAAGTTCTTGAAAGTTTACGCCCTGTTATTGAGAAGAAGAAAATATTTCAAGAACACAGCATATTAGAGCGACTTGTAGAGCCTGAACGTCAAGTAATATTCCGTGTTCCATGGGTAGACGATAACGGTAAAATCCAAGTCAATAGAGGATTTCGTGTTCAATTTAACAGCGCGATAGGACCATATAAAGGGGGTCTAAGATTTCACCCGAGCGTTTACATTGGGATCATAAAGTTTTTGGGTTTCGAACAAATCTTTAAAAATTCACTTACCGGGTTACCTATGGGGGGAGGCAAAGGAGGGTCTGATTTTGATCCGAAAGGTAAATCAGATAATGAAGTAATGCGTTTTTGCCAATCTTTTATGACTGAATTGTACCGTCATATCGGAGCCAGTATTGATGTTCCTGCTGGAGATATTGGAGTAGGAGGACGGGAAATTGGGTATCTTTTTGGACAATTTAAACGAATCACTCAGAGTTTTGAGGGTGTATTAACAGGTAAAGCTCTTGAATGGGGAGGAAGTCGCATTAGACCAGAAGCAACTGGATATGGATCCGTATATTTTGCACAAGAAATGTTGAAAGTTCGGAATATGGACATAAAGGATAAAATATGTTGTGTTTCCGGCTCTGGAAATGTTGCTCAATATACTGTAGAGAAAATTAATCAATTAGGTGGAAAAGTGGTGACTTTATCCGATTCCAGTGGATCGATTTATGATCCTAAGGGTGTTAGTGGAAAGAAGTTCGACTTCTTTTTAGAACTAAAACAAATTCGAAGAGGTCGAATAAAGGAATATGCAGACGAATTTAATGTTGAATATCGCCCCAATAAGAGACCTTGGGATATTAAGTGTGATTTAGCATTTCCAAGTGCAACACAAAATGAAATAGACAAGAATGATGCACAAATATTGATAGATAACGGAGTTATTGCTGTCTGTGAGGGTGCAAATATGCCCACAACTCTAGAAGCAACGGAGCTATTTTTGGAAAACAAGATTGCTTTCGCACCAGGAAAAGCTGCAAATGCTGGAGGTGTTGCAACCTCTGGGTTAGAAATGGCTCAGAACGCAACCTTTATGCAATGGAGTAGGGAAGAAGTAGATTCTCGATTACATGAAATTATGGTCAATATCCACAAAACTGCATATGATTATTCCAAGAAATTCGGAGAACCAGAAAATTATGTGATGGGAGCAAATATTGGTGGCTTTATGAAAGTGGCTAGCGCTATGTTAGCTCAAGGTCACTGGTAGGTCTTTAGAAGTCATAAAAAATATTTTTTCTCTTTTTTATTTTTAATGTCTTAAGAAATAGTATATGTAAAATATTGGTTTTTTACTCTTCCATCAGGTTCGGAATTCGAGCAGGTTTTTCCTGAGAGTATTTAATAAATCCTCCGAGCTCGTTTTTGAGTAAATCTCGAATTGCTACTCGGATTGCCTCACTACGATTTGGATATGCGTCTGCCGCGATTAATTGGTTGATGGCGTCCAAGTACGCCTCCGGAATGTGTACCGTTATGAGTTTCATGATGATCATGCTTTGATATGTGTTTTCTATGTATTGCTCATGTGTCATTGGAATATTAACTGCAAGTGTCATGTGGGAATATATATTTTGTCGGCACTACTTGGAAAGAGCAACATTCAAATTTCAATATGATGCATCTAGAATTACGATTGAAAACGGTGAACTCAAGCACTCAATTGACTTCACTTTAATGTAAAATTTCGTTAATCTGACCAATCATAATCTTTTTATCTTAATTCATATCAACATCTATGCAGTGAAAAATTATGACTGAAGAAAAAATGAAAAGGTATAGCACTGGGACTACAATAGCTTTCGGCCTCGGAGCTATGACTGATCAAATGAGTCATCAGATGTTTCAATTCCTAATTTTTGTGTATTATTACTCCGTAATTGGCATCTCTACAAGAGCTTTGGCGTTAGGATTCTTCATATTTGCCATTTGGGATTCAATAAACGACCCGATTATGGGTCCGATATCTGATAGAACTAAAACTAAATTAGGAAGGCGGAAATTCTGGGTAATAATTATCTTAATTCCCTTTGCATTAGTTAATTTCTTCTTATTCTTCTTCCCTGGGCTTGAGAATCAGACAGATCTAATAAAATCAATTTATTTTATCGCAATTATTATGTTATATGATCTCTTTTATACGATCTTTTCCACTAATCAATTAGCTTTATTCCCCGAAATGTTCAAAACTGAGAAAGAAAGAAGTCGTGCAAACATGTGGAAAAACATTATGACAATTGTGGGCGTTTTAATTGGATTTGTTCTTCCAACAATTTTCATTGGGGGCAATTTAGCTCCTGAGGGAACTATTGATCGTCCTTTCATAGCGAAATACTGGATTACAGGTGGAGTAGTTGCTTTATTAGTGCTTATTGGAGGATATACCTTCTTTAAATTCGGAATGAAAGAAGATCCTATTGAAGTTGTTGAGAAAGAGGAAGAACCGAACATTTTTCGCTCGTTAGGAATCACTTTCAGAAATAAAGCATTCCTCTTGTTTATCGTAGCGAATTTATTCAATTGGTTTGTATTTAAACTACTCACAACAGTGATTCCGCTCTATGGACAATTCGTATTGGGAGTAGAAGCGGGAGATTTTACCCTAACTTTAATGCTTCTTGTGGCTTTTCTAAGTGCGACTGCTCTGTTTCCCTTAATGCGTTGGTTAGGAAACAAAATTGGAATGAGAAATGCATTTATTATTTCAGAATTTGTTTGGATTTTAGCTATAATTCCCTTTGCTTTCTTGCAAGAAGGGTGTTCATGGATTGGCTTATCTCATAATATCTGGGCTATTATATTTATGGGTGTAAATGGTGTAGGTCTCGCTGGTGCGATGTTTTTTGTCGATATAATTATCGGGAATATCATAGACGAAGATGAATTAAAACAAGGAACAAGAAGGGAAGGCGCTTATTATGGTGTAAACGCCTTAATAAATAGATATTCCACAATTCTTAGTGTTGGAGCAATTGCATTGGTGTTTGGGGGACAGGGTTGGGATAAATATCTTATAAATCCAAGTGAATTGCAGTCTGTTGCTCTAGAACTAGGGATACGGTGGTTAATGGTCGGATTCACCATTGGGGGTATATTATTAGTTATATTATTTTTGTTCTTATTCCCGTTGCATGGAGATCGGCTAAAGAAAGTAAAAGAACAAATACATTTGAGATATAATATAAAAAATTAAAAAATCATTCCTCTTTTTTTGGTTTCTTTTTTTTCTTCCGTTGTGAAAGTTGAATTAATTCCAGTAATAATCCGCTTTGTGCAGTAGAATCTAAATAAGCCCATTTTGTTCGCATGTATTCTCCTTTAGCAATTATCTCAACTCCAGCTTTTCCGTATTTCTCTAAATCTGCTTCTAAATCTTCTGTATACACTGCAATGTGGTGCATCCCACCGTTTGGGTGTTTTTCTAAATATTCCGAATGGGCAGAGATCCCATCCATAACTTGAATCAATTCTACCTGCATTCCTCCTACAAACGCAAATCCCGTTTTCAATTGGAAGTGTGTTTCTTTGCCATGGAGTTCACAAGTTTCCGGTTCACGAGGAAGAACATTAAATGGACCTATTCCCATGACTTCCTCATAGAATTTAATTGCTTTATCCATATCCTTGACAACAATTCCGATTTGACTAATTTTTTCGATCATAGATTCACCTATTTTTCATTTAAGTTATTCAAGCATGCTTTCAAGGTAGCTTCGAACCGATCACAAATGATATTTGCTTCATCTTCACTGATAATTAATGGTGGTTTTATTTTTATGATATTACGAATCATTTCTCCTGATGGTTTGACGATAGGCATCATTCCTTGCAGATAAATCGCATGGTTCCAACATTCTTTTTTCATTGCTTCGGCGAGCTGTGTGTAAGGTTCACGGGTTTTGGGATTTTTTACGAATTCAATTCCAATAAATAGACCTGGACCTCTCACATCCCCGATGACTGGGTAGCTCTCTTGCATTTCCAGCAATCTTTTTGTGATGAGTTTTCCCATTTTACCTGCGTTTTCTGGAATGTTATGCTTTTCCATAATTTCTAAGACTACTAAGCACGCAGCCATTGGAATGGGGGTTGAAGAGAATGTGCTGTGTTCTTCTGCTTCGGAAAATTGCTTATATTTTGGAGAAGCAAGTAAAATTCCCAGCGGCAAACCTCCACCTGCAGCTTTTGCCAGGGTCATCATATCTGGACTAACATCAATTTTTCCTATTTCATTGTAATAATCGGTTGCAAACATATGACCGGTTCTTCCAAAACCAGTCTGAAATTCGTCATATATTATTTGAATTTTATTAGTTTTGCAGATTTCTTGTAATCCCTGCAACCATTCTACGGGAGCGGGAACTTGACCTCCAGCTCCTTGCATTGGTTCTAATAATACTGCTGCTACCTCTTGATTGGTGGTCTCTTCCACGAATTTCTGAAAATAAGATAAACATTCCAATTTGCATTTTTTATCTTTTTTTCCTCCTAATCCATTATTATATCCCCATGGGCATCGGTAGCAGTATGGAAAAAGCGCACGCTCCCATCGATCTAATCCAAAAGATCGATAGCGGGTTGCTATACGTATGTATTGGGTTGCTCCAGTCATTGCTAATGAACTACCATGGTATCCACGTGAGAAAACTACTATTTGCTGCTTCTGTGCACGGTTTTGGGAAACATATGCTAAACGAATTGCTGCTTCATTGCTTGCACTCCCCCCCATATTGTTAAAAGCAACCTTACCGCCTTTTAATTTACCAGGTGCAATTGAAGAGATTTTGCTAGCTAATTTTGCCCGAGTCTCATCAAGAAATCCAAATTGATGATGAGGGAACTTTTCTGCTTGATAAAAGGCAGCATATAATGGATCGATTGCTCCGTGACCTAATGCTAATACCCATGCTTGAGAAGTGCAATCAATAATTTGTTCTTCTTTCCCTCGGACTTTAAAATATGGAGTACCTGTTCCCACCGAAGATTCAAACACGTGCTCAAATACGGGGGTGAGTAAGTGAGTTTTAGCCTCATCAATCTCTTCATCAGAAAGAGTATAATCTAGTATTTCCTTGATTTCAGTTTTTGATAACCATTTTGTATTTCGCATTTTTAAAACTCTATAAAGTGTTAACTAATCTTCATCCTCATCCAATAAAAACCTAACAAGTCGTGAGTTACAATCTATTTTCCTTGTTCTCGTGCATCTTCCATTTTTTCAGTGTAAATTTTGGGTTTGGATGTCGGTAAAGCTATCTCAAATTCTCCTCGAATGATTTGAGCTTTCAACTCATTCATTAATCGAATCGCACCATTTCTATCTGACTGCCTTAGTCGAACTGGGATCTTTTTACCATCCCAATCGATCTCACCTAATCTGCCCTTTGCTGCACCTTTCGGACAGGTATTAACACAAGTTCCACAATTAAAACATAATAACCGATCAATACCTGATTCAATTGAAAATGCGTCTGTAGGGCAGTTCAATTCGGCAGGACAGTTTTCTTTTAACTCACATCTGTCACAGTATATTTTTTTGAAATTTTCCACGGTTCGAATTACGATGTCGATAGATTTTTTCCCCCAAACTTGCCCATAATCCAAGGTTGCCATAACTTTTCGACCCACAATATCTACTAAATTTAACGGTACATTGTTATCAGTCATTTTCAGATTATTAAAGATCTTTTCATTTAATATCGGAATCGCAGCAGCAATCGTGCAAATTACTTCTGGACCTTGAGCAGTTTTGAATCCACCCATATATTCTGGTTTCATATCAAATAACGGCGCAATTGTCATAAGATTGGGTCTTTCTTGCGATGATCTTGTACCTGAACCGACTACATATCCTCGTGCACCGTTCACAAGAATGGGAGTTCCAACACCTATTATTTCAAAATCCGGATCATTTTCTAATGGATTGATAGCACCAACCCCACAAAAAGATACTTCGCTTAAATTAGGAGCCATGTCAATTACAGTGAATATAGATTTAACAGATTCATCACTCGGATTGGAAAAGGCATTGTAATTTTTAAAAGCATGTCTAATTCCCAGTACTTGTGCAAAATAAATATCTTCAATAGTAAGTGATTTCTCAATAAGGAACCCCTCAATGGTTTTTGCTTTAATTTTTACTTGTTTATGTTCTACCAAATCCCGTAACAAATGTCCGGCCCCATAATTTGGGTTTGTTTTACTCTTATCGGTTGCATAAATAATAAGATCCACTAATCCCAGGGTTTCATTAGGACACGGTCCAACGTAACATGGAATGTCATTTATGGATAATGATTTGACTTTTACAAATTCTTTAGGATTTCCAATACGAAACGCCATGATAGCTGATGTTCCACTCATTAATCCCTTTGTTGCTGTTGTAACGACGTCTACATCATCGAATGAAATTTTTCTTCCTTTTTGAGCAATCTGGCATAATTCCTGTGCAGTCATAACTATTACTGACCCATCAGCTATCTTTTTCTTAATTTCTTCTAATGTTCTTTTCTTACTCATAAAGGTCATCCATAATTAGAGAATACCATGAGAAAAGAATATGTGGATAAAAATCTGTTCACCTTTCAATAATGAAAATAATTGGAAATTGTATCATTCGAACATTCGCTCATTTCAATGCGATATGTGATCAATTCTGGTAATCAAATTGATATAGAAATTCTTTGCGTAGAATTTGACAGTTTGAAAAAAATATTGAAGAAAAGAAATTTATTTATTTTACAGTCACGGATTTTGCCAGATTCCGAGGTTTATCTGGATCCAATCCCTTCTTTACAGAAATGAAATAAGCCATTAACTGCAATGTGAATGCAAATGGTACAATTGAAGTTTCTACATCGTATTTTGAGTCCAAATAGGGTATTCGTATAGTATAATCCGAAATTGAAGAAATTTTTTCATCCTTATCCGAAACAATAGAATAAACTACTGCACCTCTACTCTTCATCTCCATGATATTACCTATCATCCTATCATATGTGTCATCTGGAGGAGCTATAAAAATGACTGGAAATCCGTCTTCAATTAATGCAATTGGCCCATGTTTGCTTTCTCCAGCTGCATAGGCTTCTGTGTGAATATAAGCGACTTCTTTTAACTTCAAAGCTCCCTCTAATGCTGCTGCAGATGAAATTCCTCGAGCTAGGAAATAGATATTATCAAAATTGTATAATTTCTTACCTATCTCCTTGATTTTTCCTTGCTCTACTAGTATTTGTTGGGTAATTTGAGAGGTTTTTCCTAAAGATTTCCTATATTCTGTGATTTCCTCTTGTGGAAGAGTATTATATAATTCTGCTATTCGTAACCCTATTAAAGTAAGTGCAGTAACTTGGGTACAAAAAGCTTTTTGTGAAGCTACTGCAATTTCTGGTCCTGCAGTAGTAATTAATGTATGGTCTGAATACCTTGTCAAGGAAGATCCTACAACATTTACAATGGAACAAATTTTCGCATCCCATTTTTCCCTAGCATATCGTATTGCTTCAATAGTGTCCGCAGTTTCTCCAGATTGAGAAATAGCGATAACTAATGAGTTTTTTGGTAATTTAGGCACAAGATCTAAGAATTCAGAACACAATATTGCCTCAATATAGGGACCTCCGAAACGAGTGATTTGAAACTTCCCTGCTAATGCTGCATAATAGGAACTTCCTGCCGCTGTTATGAAGATATACTCAGATTCCATGACAGATCTACAAAATTCGTCTAATTCGCCTTGAGGGATTTGTACTTGTTCTTTAATTTTTTGAGGAACTTCATGTAATTCTTTTATCATAAACCATGGAAAAGTTTTTCCATCCAATGATTTTTGAGCTGCATCAATGGAATATCCTACTTGAAATTGAGAAAATTCCTTTCGAGTTCCCTCGTACACTCCGTAGATTTCGACTTCACCAGGTTTGAGAACTGCTACCTCATCATCATCCAAGATAATTGCTTCTCGTGTTAAGGGTAAAAATGCAGGAATATCACTTGCGCAATAGGTTGACTCTCCAGGTATTATCCCTAATACTAAAGGGGATTCTTTTCGCGCAACTACCATATAATCA
>JAEOUK010000712.1 GCA_016839385.1 Promethearchaeota archaeon | reverse complement strand
TAAACCTTGCAGATATTTTCATATTTACAACTTTAATAATTGAGGATCTTCCGTATAATGTGGATGTGCGGTTATTGGATCAAATTCTGAAGGTGTAAATGAATTAATTGAAAACCGGATTAATGGTATATTAGTAGATCCCCATAATCCATCCCAAATAATTCAAAAAATCCAATGTATTTTTAAAAATCCTGAATTGGGACAAAAATAAAGAAAAATGCCAGTAAAAGTACTTTGGAAAAATTTAGCATTGAAACTATGATGAACGGAATTATTCAAATGTTAGAAACTGCAGAAATTAATGAAGATAATAATTATGCTAAAGACTTTTGTTGTTCTTCTGCTTGTGTTACATAAGGAGATACTGGTCCTTGTCCTATAATATTGATGTGAATTTTTTCAGAATTAGGATCAATCATAGCTCCAAATTTTAGTTTCGCGTTTACTTTAATATTTCTCGAGACAGTTGATACAATCTCATTCACTTGATTGAGCGATAAGTATTGATTCCCTGTGATTGAAACCAAACAACTAGTTATTTCTTTTGGGTTCATTTCCAAAATAGGATTATTTAAAGCTTTCAAAGTCTTCTCTTGAATTATTTCTTTTACTAATGGAGTCGCTATGTTATCATTATCTTTGGTAATATCCTCCATATTGATTTCGCTTTTGCCAATATATCCACTTGTTCCTTGCGATTTTTTTAGGATGTTTTTTACATCAGCTAAATCTAAATTCACCAAACCGCAGTTGGATACTAAATCGACAATTCCTCTTACTGATCGTATCAAAATTTCGTCCATAATTTTAAATCCTTTCATTAACGTCAAATTAGGAACAAGAGTCATCAATTTTTCATTAGGTAAGGGAATTATTGTATCTGAATATTGAGCTAATTTTAAGAGACCTTCATTTGCGATAAGACGTTTTTCTTCCCCTTCCATTTTAAACGGTAATGTGCAAAATGACACAACCAAAGCTCCTGCTTTTTGAGCTTCTCTAGCAATTATAGGAGACGCACCAGTTCCCGTACCACCTCCCATACCACATGTTATAAAAACGATATTTTTTTTGGTAATTTGACGTAACCGTTCCAAATCTGATTCCGCAGATATTTCTCCGATTTTCGGATTGTTTCCTGATCCTAAACCTTGGGTTATATCTTTCCCGATTAACATTTTATTATCTGCATTTGCATAATACAAGTCTTGTGCATCTGTATTGACAGCAATGGTTACTGCTCCGGTAACTCCCGATTCCTGTAAACGAGTAATTGCATTATTTCCAGCTCCACCAACCCCAACAATTACAGTACGAGTTTTTAATAACTGCAAAAAATCAGATAAATATTCATCAGAATCATTATACCCTTCAGATTGAGAATCTAAACTATCTAAAGTCGGTTCTTTACTTTTTATTACAACTTGCCCATTTTCGAGAATAGGAATGCCGTTAATAGTATCAGCAGTTATTTCTTTTAGTTTGTCTGCTCCGATTAAATCTTCTAATGACATATCTAGTTTCACTGATCTCGGGAAATATTGGTGGGCGATTGAAATTTGTAGAACTTATCTATATACCAATTATTTGTATTGTATTTTCTTAAGAGCATATAATATCTCAGTAATATCTCCGGTAGTTTATGGAAAAAAAAGATATAAAAAAATTAGTTGGATTTCCCTAAGACAAGTGCAGTGTATTCTGGTCCTTGAGTAGTGATAATTCTAACTTCATAGCGGTATCCAACTACAATATTACCTGAAAATGCGGACTCTGGTATATCTATAATTGTATTCCTATCTGGTGTTATCACATTTCCTCCTACAAAAGTAACTGCACCAAGTGAGATTTGAGTTCCATTTACGAAAATTGCATCTACCGTCATATTATAGAGATCAGTTCCGATAACATCCAGTTGCAAAGTATTGTTTGCTGCAATTCCTTTAGTAGCCGAACTTGTGAGGTCTATAATGAAATTATAACCCAATGGAATTTCAGTTTGTATTATTTTTGTATCAATAGCAGCACCCGAATCGGCTCGTACTGTTAATGAGATTGAATTTGATTTGTTTAATTTCACTATTCCAGAGATATCGATAGTGAATTTATAAACATCGAGAGGTTGCATGGTAGAACTTCCATGAATCGATTCTGCAGAAGCCAAAGTGAAATTATTTCCTAGTAGACTGAATTGGTCCATAGTGATTTCTTGATTTCCAACATTTCTAACCGCAATTTCAATTTTTTCATCTGTAAACAAAGATGAATAACCTAATTCTAATATCTCAATTGCTTTTCCGTTATATACAGGAATTAAAGCCGCTATATCACTAGCAGAGTCGTATCCACTTTGACCTATTGCTACAACAGTTATTCTTACTGGAGTATTTCGAGAAATTCCTGATAGTTGAGCTACATAAGTCTCATTCTCACCAGATTCAAGATAATAATCTCCAGTTGAAGTTGTGAATGCAATCGGAATTCCATCAGCAAAAACGCTCTGCATCAATAGAGCATTTTCACCATTATTCTTAACAGTCAATTTCAAAGTCCCATTTTCATACAATATTGTGTCTTGGTTATATCCCAACAAATTCCTTATGGAATCCATACCAACTTCTCCGATTTCACCATATTCCATATTTCTGGCAATTGGAATGATACTTAATTTAAATTCAGGTAACTCTGCAGTTAATTCTATTCCATCCGAGACTCCTTCAAATGTTTTTACATAAACTTGATAACTATTTCCATCCCCTGGACTTCCAGTCATTGATGTAATTATTGTATATTCTTCAACCTCTCCTGAATTCAAAATATAATTGTGCGTTTGTTGAAGGTTGGTTCTATCATAAACTATTCCATCGATTTCGAAATGTGAAATACTGACGACATCTTCACCTGTATTTGCTACTTGAAGATTGAATTCTAAAGTATCACCAGCAATGAGTTTAGAATTATATCTATTAAATTCCAGAGAGTAACTTGGAATTTCTACAACACCATATGTTAAACTACTGTTTGAGAATGAATATTTCAAGCCATCAAATTTATCGGCTTCTGCTGTTACCTTAAAATCATAATTTGCTCCAGTTTCCCACTGTTTATTAGTGTCAACCCAAATTGTCTTTGTTTCTCCAACTTCAAGGATTGCATCATCATCTTCAATGAGGAAATCATATTGCTCATCATCTAGTTCTACATCCGTAATTGAAATGTTTCTTTCTCCAGTGTTAACAACATCTACATGACCTAAGCCATTAGTAGTTAGTTGTGGATTATGCAATTCGAATGAGGATTCCAATGCGGTATAATCAAGCTTGAATATTTTTACCAGGTGATTGGTCGAAAAATAGTACTTCTGGAATACATTAAAGTCATACGAACCATCTGGAGGAATATGTGCTGCCCAAGGTACTCCATTATCATCTAATCGAGGAGGAATATTTTCTGCTTCATTTCCTTCAATAATTTGAGCATATTGACTAGCTAAATAACTATAAAAGGTTTGTTGAGTTGTAGGTAAATTTGGTGAGGATAGGGAAGTGGGTTCGCCATAGAACATCAATTTTACTAAAGTTGAATCAAACCATTTTTCTTCATACTGACCTGTACTTGCATTAATGTATTCTTCTTCATTGAATACAGAAATTAACTGATCTTGACTGTCATAATACCAATTATCCTCTGCTAGTCCATGTTGATCATAATAATTGGTATAGTCATT
The DNA here is from genome assembly GCA_016839385.1 of Promethearchaeota archaeon. Next base: position 156 of record JAEOUK010000712.1, on the reverse strand, counting down.
ACAAATTCTGAGCATCCAAGGCCATTTACCTTCGTCCCCACCAAACGAGTTAATGAGAAAACCAAAGTATACTAAAACATAATCAGCACCAAGATTTTTAAAAATCTTGGCACTTAACAATTCATCTGTCTGCATCATAGCCATACCAGTAAGACC
>JAEOUK010000671.1 GCA_016839385.1 Promethearchaeota archaeon | reverse complement strand
CACTCTTTTAATCGGGATCATTGGATTATACGTCGGGTTATTTATAGTAGGTGTAACTCCAACACCTGATATTCTCCCAGGAAGTTTATTAGGCCTACGAACAACTTTTTGGATAATTGGAGTGGGAGGATTCATTACAACCTTGGGCATTCCAATATTTTCGACAATTGCAGTCACAATGATCCAATTATCCGTGCCTTTGGAAAAAATGGGTCGATTTTCAGGATTTATGAATGCTTTAATGTCAACATTTACTCCAATTGCGTATTTAGTTTCAGGATATCTAGGCACTATCATCTACATTCCTTATGTCATCATGGGTGCGTCAATAATTGCTATTATTCTAATGGTTTTTATGTGGTTATTCAGCGGAATAAAGAAAATGGAACCTCTCATCAAAGAGAAGCTAGCCATGGTAAAACAACAAGCAGCAGCTCAGGCACAGAAACAAAAAACTCCGGAAATAGAAATTGCACAAATAGATGATTCAGAGACACTCGTCCAAGAATAATGACAATTAATTCCAAGAACTGTTGTCATTCCTTGAGCATGTTAGCTGATAGATGCTCAAGCAGCTGCAAGACAAGAGTAAAATCCCACGGAAATTCAACAAGATGAAGAACACATGAGTGCACTTCTAAGAGGAAGACCAATAAATAGAACGGTGAAAACCGTTTTTTTCTAGTTTTTTAGAACACCAACTTTTTAATTTCAAACCTCTTTTTCCTATTTAATATGTCTAACATTTTCCCAGATAATTCTGCAGAGTTATCGGAAACGCAAAAAATGGGGAGGGCTATGCGTTGGTATGGATTTGCTCGATTAGCTTTAATTGTCAGTACCTTTCTAGTTACATTCATTGCGTCTTCTGCTGTCCTACCAGGGATAGATATTGAGGCACCAGACTACTTCACAATATACGAGGCTGCTGTAAATGCCTATTTAGAGAGAATTTGGGTGAAAATATATTTTTACGTTTTCGAGGCTGTAGTGGTTGTAGGACTAGGGATATTTGTATTTAGTCTGTATCCAATGTTCAAATCTAATGAAGTAGACGAAAATTTCTCAAAAGTATATTACTTGTTTCTAACAAATGTAGTTATATCCTCAATTGCGTTTGTATTGTCCATTTTCATTACCTTTAGCACAACTATTGCGTGGTTAACCATTATTCTAAATATTGCGATTCCTGCTTTATCTATTTCAGGTTATGTATTTATGCGACCGTGGAGTATAGCCTACGAACAACAGATGGGATCCAGCTATCCTATATTGTCAAGCCGAATTCGAAGATTGTTTATTGGAGAAATCTTGGTGTTATCCGGACTAATTATTACATTGATCATGGTATTTTCAGGAGATGCTTTTGCCTTAGGCAGTTTTCTAAGTGCTTTTTCGATTGTAGGAGAAGTGCTTGTAATAATAAATTTATTGAAGGCGGGAAAATTACTCACATTAGAGACGTTTCCGCAAATGCAAGGTCCATCCCCATTTGGGCAACAATTCAGGCCACCTCAAGGGACAAGCCCCGGTTATCAGCAACAGTATCCGGAATATCGTCCTCCACAAAAATTAATTCCAGACAAAGCCTATTTTTGCCCGAGTTGTGGTGCGGTTTTAGTTAGCGAAACAGCTGATTTTTGTATGAAATGTGGTAAGCCTATTCCTAAACCAAAAACGAATGGAACTACTGTAAAAATCTTAGAAGCTAAAAAAGAACCGGGTATGTGGAGATGTAGATTCTGTGGGGCTGAAAATCCTGAGGAATCCTCAACTTGCGAAGGCTGCGGGGAGAATGGAAAACCGACATGAAATTATTTATGAATTAATTTTCTTTACTTTTTCTAAATAGCAATAATAACATATCATTTCCTTTATGATTTTAGCGACATTTGGGATAAAATCGATAACGGGAAGATTTTCTTTTAACATGCTGACTTTAAACTCTAATCGTGCTGTGTGTGCAATTTCTTCTTGACCATTCGGTGAAGTAGAACAGAACATCGGTTTTTTCACTTTCTTTAACACTTTAGATATCGAATCAATGGTAACTTGCTTCATATCATCTCTACCCATAGTTTCTGCGAATATATGAAAACGCTCTGCTTCTCTTACAAACAAGACAGTTTCAATATTAGGATCCCGTGCAACTACTTCTAAAGCTTTTGCGAATAACTCAGGAACGTATCCATATTCTCCTGTGTCAATTGGATTAGTAAAATTTGTGTTAATGGGAGGAAAGATTTCTCCTAATGCTTTTTGAGTTTCTTCGGATAATGGAGGAACTTTAAGACCCTCTTTTATGCAAGTATCGGCGATTTCAACCGAGATGCCACCACCCGCAACTAATACACAAACATTTTCATTTTTGGGCAAGTGATAATCAACCGAAAAACACGTTAATGCGTCTTGGAATAATTCAAAATTATCAGTAAAAATCACTCCATACTGCATTGCGAGTGCTTTCCAGATATCAATCGAACCCGCCAAACCTCCTGTATGAGATTTTACTGCCTTAATTCCGACATCAGATTGACCACCTTTGAGCAAGACTATAGGTTTTACAGGAGTTGTTCTCTTTACGGCTTCTATAAACCTTCTTCCATCTGGAATTGACTCCAAATATAAAGCGATTACTTTAGTTTTGGGGTCCTCACGAAAATAATCCAAAAAATCAGTTGGGGTTAAATCGATAGAGTTTCCGATACTAACCACATTAGAAAATCCAGAACCTTGAGACACCATCCATCCTGCTAATCTTCCAGTATTACCACCACTCATTGATACATACGATATATTCCCTTGTGCAGTTGGCATTCCAGGATAATAGTGGATTTTTGAATACGGATTATTGATCCCTAAGCAGTTGGGACCGATAAATCGCGTACCATTTTCTTTTGCCTCATTCACTGCATGTTCTAGTTCAGATTGTAATTTTTGATTCCCACTTTCTCCAAATCCAGAAGAAAAAATCACGACAAATTTTACTTTCT
>JAEOUK010000670.1 GCA_016839385.1 Promethearchaeota archaeon | reverse complement strand
GTTTACGTTGAAAAAAAATCCACGCTCCGCACATAGTATGAATGATAATTGTAACTGAAAGGAAATAATCCCATAAGTAAACATGCCATCCTTTCTTGAAAAACCCAGTATACCAAGATGGCATCCATTGATAATGACTAAAACCCACTAATATGATCCATATAGACAATACTAATAACAACCATTTTGTTAATTGCTGGAGTAACCGAATCCAGTGTTTTCCAGGTTTTTTTAATAATCTAAGAGTTTTAATTTTCACAAAAAAAAACGTGTATATTATGTGAAACAAAAATAGAAAGATATATGTCCATTCCATTATTCGGTGTAGTTTCTCCCATGTTCCAATGTCAGAGACCCAATCTCTTGCAATTGCGTATCCAGTAAGAATTGTAAATGTTGCAAATACTACAAGCCACCAAGAGACTACTCGATGAAGTTTCACACGCGTAACTATACTCATCTTTCCCATCATTCATTCCTCTTGTTTATCAATACAACTGTCATCGTAATGCTTATTATACCGACCGCAATTACCAATCCAATACCTATTTCAATAAAAGTTTGGATTTCAGATGCTCCTAATCCTCGTTCTCTAATCGTAACAAATACTGAATCCTCAACGAATTCGCCTAAACCATCGGATGCTTTCAAAGTATAGTTGTAAATTCCTATGTCTAAATTATCGACATTAAAACTAATAGGTATATATGGTTCCCATGTTCCATTTCCGATTTCTATTCCATCTTTTTGTATCATGTAATTCGGAAAAGAGATGTCGAGATCTGCTAATGTCCAAGAAATTTTATTTCCAGTTTTGCCAATACGATAATTTAAATCGTCAGGATTATCAATTATAGTCAAATTTGTGATTGTTGGGGGAGTTCCATACATATATAATATGTCATCATCTGAACCATCAAGATTACTATCACCATCTTGAAAAACGACGTGGAGGCGATTGTCATTTCCTATTGAAATCTCTGGCCTCCAAGAACCTGTACCTATTTTTAATGGTTCTGGATTTAGCCATGTACCTGAAGGTGTTCTAGTTTTGTAAATTACATCTTTTAAATCACTTCCCGCTGTTGAACCATTAAACCATACTAAATGCACATAAAATTGAGAATCAACAACCAACGAAGGAACATAATCATTCCATGGGCTTTCTGGAGTAGCTATCTCTACAGAGAGCCAAGTTTGAGTTGAATTTTCCCATTTTTTGTAAAAAATATCTGTGTCAGCCCCACTACCACCGTAGTTCGAGCCATCATGCCATACTACATGAAGATTTCCCAATTGATCTACTTTTATCTTAGATCTTTCGGAATATGATGTACTTTCTGAAGATATAACTACAGTTGTGCTCCAACTGTTAGTTGTATAACTTTTCATGCGATAAAACACATCTTGATCAGATCCTGAAGATGCATAATTATATGCATCATCCCATGTAATGTGAACATTTTTTGCGTTATCTACAGCGATTGAGGGAAATCTGGATACGGTAGAACTTCCTAAACTCACTGATGAAACTAATTCTAAAGATGACCAATTTCCAGTTAAACTGCGGTTTTTATAAAATATATCCACATCAGAACCATCGCTTAACATATTGTCCAAATCTTGCCATGTGACATGAGCAACTCCACTCATGGCTGCTACTGAAGGCCAGCTTCCATCTTGATTACTTTCAGTAGAAACTACTTCTGGCGTACTCCACATGTCCGCTGTGCGATTCCAAAACCGGAACATTATATCAATATCTCCTTGTCCATCAGAGTTTTCTTTATCATACCATACAACAAATAAATTTCCGAGTTCATCAATACTTGAATGAGGGCCTCGAGAATCTTGGTTGTTATCTGGACTTATTCTAATCGTGCTACTCCAAGTGCGAGTTGTTTCATTCCACATCCGATGGTAAATTTCTCTTGGTCCTGATACAACAGATCTTTGTTCCCATACAATATGCACATTATTATCTATATCCACATTTACAGTGGGTCTCCATGATTCAGTAGTACTTCCTGAGGAGATAACTTGCGGAGATGACCAAATTGCTTGTGATGTTCTGGGAATTGGTAGTAAAAAAGGTCCTATGGTTAATGTTGAACCTCCAATTGTGAAGATTAATAATAGAAATACTAGTGAATATCTGCTTGAGTTCATGTGATCACATTTAACAATCGTAATTTAAACAATAACAATTGTAATGTCCTTTAAATTTGCCTTCAATAAATAATTTGTTTAGAACTAACGAGGCAAATTTTTAATCAGTTACAACAGATTGAAATCATAGTATTAGACACAGCAACCAAACAGGTAAATGAAATGAATAATCCTCTAGTTTTAGAGATACCACAGTTACAAGTGAAATTCTTAAAGCAGAATGCAAAATTTATTAACCCAATTTTACTTGAGCCCAGTTCCGGTATCAAATTAGAGGGAATAGATATTATTCCCAGAGGATCTATAAGCAATAAACCTGCTGCAATTTTAATTCATGGATATACATCAAACTATCGGAGATTAATATATATAGCAAATTTGTTAGTAAAAAAGGGATTCATGGTTATCTTATTTAATCTACGCGGTCATGGGAAATCCTCAGGAAAACAACGAGATGCACTGGGAATGCAACAAGATCTGACCCAAGTAATAGATTATGTCAAAAAAAAAGCAAACATAGATTCTACTAGAATTTTGGTGTTAGGCATTTCACTTGGAGCAATGTTGTCTCTCACTTCGGGTTATATCAATCCTGATATTACATACATAATAGCTTTAGCGGGAATGTCATCTCCAGAAGACGTCATTAATGGCATGAGTTCCTTCAGAAGATGGAGATGGAGGATAATCTCTAAATTGGGGGGATTAAGTCTGACGGAAATGACAGGAAAAATACATTTCAGTCCAAAAATGCAGATGGACATACATAGCATCAAAAAAAAAATTTTGTTGCTGCATTGTAAAAATGACCGTCTAATCTCTCAAAAGAATTTTTGGAATAATATCAAAGCATTTCATCTGAATAAGGACGATTTTCATCTGTTTTCAAGGGGAGGGCATGGATTTTTCTTGGTAAAGAAAGAAGTCTTACAAACCATTTCGATATGGATTGATAAGAACATAATTTATAATGCTGAATAGAGAATGTTTTGCTGTAACATATCATATTGAAATACCAATCGGTTTCGTCTAAAAATTTCGACTAAATAAGATTCATCTTTAACTGTAATTACACAATAACTGAATCCATTTGTTTCTTTATCAGTATACTCCTCTTCTGAGTCAGATGTAGTCGATTTTTGTTGAACCTTGCGGCAGAATTTATCTACTGAAACAACCAACATTTCTCCAAAGAATTTATAGTTACAATAGTGATTATGACCAAAGAACACTGCTCTTGGTTTTCTTTTGTCAATTAGTAAACGCAAGAGTTTACTTCCTGTATATCGGATGTGCTTATGGGTAATAGCATCACGAGTACGGTCTAATACACCATAAGGAGGTACATGTGAGAATATAAAATCTACAGGAATATTCGATTGAAATAATGAACCTAATGGGGATTCCATATCATATGTGCAATCATACATTGGATAATATGCATTCTTATCTTTTTTGCGTGGAAGAGAGAGACGAATGAGTTTCTGAACACCAAATTCACGAATTTTTTCACCATCTTCTTCGTAAAAATGAAGCGGTATTGAATTGAACCGATCTAATTGAAACTCACTTAAATTAGGTAAAATCGATAACATCCCTCCATACCATGAATCAGGAATATTTGTGTCTTCATTTCCTTTAACGCAAAAAATTGGGAAGGGAATGTCTTTAAAAACGCTAAGATCTTTCCAAAATGTGTAGGTCTTTTTATTGTTAATGACATTTCGTCCTTTGAAAAAATCTCCAAGTTGGATACAATAACTAATAGTGTCCTTATATCGCTTCTGCATGAGGGATAGGAATTCTTTGAACTCATCAATCAGTCCATGGACATCACTAACAATCAGAAATCTAGAATATTTATCCGTGTTTGTGTCATACATGAACTCAACTGCACCCCTCGAGCTTGTTTTAGAAAAGGAACATGCTCCTCTCAAAATGTTTTTTGGTTAATATAGTATACCTATTAAGAAATTAAAAAATTTAGCTTATGAAACTTCATAATATCCGTAAATATATGTATTTTAGAATAATGCGAACTAAATTTTCAGAAGAATTAAAATTGCGTATTTCGCTATTGTATTTTAGAAAAAAATGATTCGGAAGAAATTCTATCAACAAAAAATTTGGATGATTGTTGGAATTGCTATTATTAGCATGTTCTTCATTTCACTGACAGGTCCTATTGAGAACAACCTCTATAACCACGTTGATTTTAATCATCCTGAAGCACAAGCAGATAATACGTATTACCGGTGGGGAACTACATGGGGAGGAAAAAATGTTGATCAAGCAAATGATGTTTGGGCATACGGGCAATTTTCATATGTGGTAGGGACATTAGATGTCAACACTTCTAATCCGAAACTGATCCTATCGTGTTATTTTGATGCAGATTGGTGGCGGGGGGAACAATATTGGAATGTTACATGGACAAATGGAGCAAATATCTATGGGAATGCTGTTTGGGGAAATTATAACGCTTCATATATTTATACAGCAGGAACATCTTCAAATGATTTGATTTTGATCAAATGGGACAGAAACGGTAATGAAATTTGGAACAGTTCATGGAGTTTAGCTGGAAATTATGGGACAGCTCATGCTATTTGGGGAATTGAAAATAAAATCTATATGAGCGGGGTTTATATTGACGATTTGCTTCTTATCTGTTGGGATGAAGAAGGAGGACAAATCTGGAACAAAACTTGGGGGGGGAGTGAATGGGAAGAGGGATTCGATGTATGGGGTATAGGAGAAGAAATTTACACTTCTGGTAGCACTTCAAGTTTCGGAGCTGGCTCAAATGATTCACTTATCATAAAATGGGATGGAAATGGTAATCAGATATGGAATCGAACATGGGGATATTCGGGTGAGGAATATTTTACATCAATATTCGGATATAATACATCTTTGTATGTCTGTGGAAATGTTTGGAATGAAAATCATACATTTACAGACGCAATTGTCATGAAATGGGATTCAGAAGGAAACTTCCTTTGGGATGGCTGGTGGGGGGGTCCGGATAATGAAAGAGCGTATGCAATATGGGCAAATGAATTTTATGTATATGTTAGTACTTCCGTCAAAAGCTGGGGTGTTTTAACTGATAAACCTGTTTTAGCAAAATGGAGTTATTCTGGAATATATATAGATTCTTCATGGCCTTGGTGGGATAATGAACTTCAATATATTCCTAAAGGATTATTTGGTTCTGGATATAGTATTTATACATGTGGTTGGCAAAACTTTACCACACCAACTGATTATTCCCAATTCTTATTCAACTATTATTCATATGAGACACCTCCATCTCCATGGTTTGAACCGATTAAACCAAATCCTAGTCTTAACGGTACCTATACATTGGAATGGCAATATTTTCCGGAAGTGGAATATTATCATGTATATAGAGACATACACCCTATTCTTGATATTTCTGGAAGAACACCTTACCAAATATTAACCAATACGAGTTACGTAGAATCAGGTATGGCAGAAGGAACCTATTTTTATGTAGTTACGACCATTCTCAGGAACTCTGAATCTCCTCTGTCAAATCCGAGAGTGGTTGAGGTAGATTTACCGAATCCCCCAGATAAAATACCTGGTTATAATATTACTATATTCATAAGTTTTCTTGCCATAATATCAATCTTGGTTGGTAGAAAATATTCTAGGAAGAAATAAATGCTTTAATGATGCAATGTTATTTGTCAAAATGAAATTCTGCTACTCCAGTAAGAAAATCTGGATTTTTATTTCTTTATTTTTTTTAGTATCAATTTTAATTCCTAATAACTCAGAAGTCAGATTTTCTTTTACAGAACAAGAGTACTTAAATTCAATAAAGACGTCTCGTTTTGAAACTGAGATTACTTGGGGTATTGGATGGGGAAGCGAAAATGTTGATACAGCTGAAGATGTTTGGGCAAAAGGAAACATTATATATACTTGCGGAACGATTGAAGAGAATACAACAAATGCAAAACTGATTTTAACAAAATTTGTTCAAAATTATCGTGGTTCACAAGAATG
>JAEOUK010000669.1 GCA_016839385.1 Promethearchaeota archaeon | reverse complement strand
TTGCGGAAAAAGAACTTGAAATTTTCACAAAAAATAAGTCATCATTATTAGTAAATATCAGTCGAGGGCCAATAGTAAATGAAGAAGCTTTGTTTACGAGCTTGAAGTCAAAAAAACTTGTCGGCGCTGCATTAGATGTTTGGTACAATTATAATCCAGAACCTGATGCAGAGGGAAGAAAAAATCCAGCTCACTTTCCATTCTACAACCTTGATAATATAGTCATGTCTCCTCATCGTGCAGCGTCTCCCTTTGATGATTTACAAAGATGGGATGAAGTAATTGAAAATATACATCGATTCTGCGACAGTAGAACAGATTTTTTGAATGTTGTAGATTTAGAAAAAGAATATTAAAAAAATTAGTTTGGTGCTTTAGATTCTAATGCTTGAAGCAATGGAACTTTATTTCCAGAAAGGATATCCAATAATGCACCCCCACCAGTAGAAATGGTGATTTTTCCGACCTTTCCTGACATTTCTGCTGCAGTACCCATATCTCCTCCACCAATGACACAAAATGCATCAGAATCATTCATTGCATCAATAAGTGCATAAGTTCCTTGTCGGAAAATTTCTTGTTCAAAAATCCCTGGAGGTCCATTTGCCACAACTGTTTTTGCCGATTTAATAAAATTTGAGTATAAATTCTGAGTTTTTGATCCTATATCCCCAATTGAATGAGACAGAATTGTCGTATTCTCTATTGAAAATTCTTCTCTATTTCCATCTATTTCACTGGCAATATCCAGAGGAAGTACTATCTTTTCATTGTATTTATTTAAAACTTCGAGAATCTCATTCTTCAATTTATCAGCATATTTTTTTACTAACTTAGTATCAATTTCGGAAAGTTTTATGCCTTTTACCAAGAAGATCATGGATGCTGTCAAACCGGCTATCAAAACTTTATCTACGTTTCCTTGTTCTAGGTTGAATTTTAATGTTCTAAATTTATCATCTGCTTTAGCACCACCAACAAGCATTATTGAAGGGTGTACCGGGTTGAATATCTTGTTTACCATATCTAACTCTTTCTTCACTAGAGGACCACCAATAAGTGTAGGCCATCCGATTAAAGAAGGTTGAGCACGATGAGCTGCTCCAAACGCATCATTAATAAAGAAATCAAAGAGAGGGGATAATTTTTGGATGAGTTCGGTTTGTTCTGCTTCTTCTATCGAACTCTCTGAATTTTCACGATCCCATTTCCTGATATTATCTAATACAAGTATTTTACCCGGCTTGAGAGCTCTTATCGCTTGAATTGCTTTTTCTCCAAAAATGTCCTCCACAAATTGAACCCTACCAGGCAGATATGAATCAATTTTTTCTGCATGAAGCTTCAATGAAATAAAGTCTTTTTCTCCTGGTCTACTTTGATGGGCTATTAAAACAACTGCTGATTCTTTTAAAGCATCCAAAGTCGGCAGAATTGCTCGAATGCGAGGATCCTCTCGGATACAATTGTTTTCAACATCGATACTGGAATTTATATCCACTCTCAACAGGACTTTTTTCTCAACGAGATTGAAATCTTCAATGCTTTTGAATTTCATTTGTGACATGCTATATTAATCTCCATAGAGAAAGAATAGTTAATTCATGAGAACTCTTTTTGCCTCACGAACCATCTGACTTGTATATCCCCACTCATTGTCGTACCAAGTCATGATCTTTACTAAATTTCCATCAACTACCTTCGTCATACGTAGATCCACTATCGATGCTCGTGTATCACCAATGATATCCGATGAAGCAATAGGATCTTCAGCAATGCCAAGCACTTCTCTATACCGTTCAGATTTAACTTCTTCAATGAAAATTTTTTCAATTTCTTCCTCTGAGGTATTTCTTTTAGTAATAAAAGTGATATCAGCTAAAGAACCTACTGGTACAGGACCTCGAATTGCAGAACCATCAAATTTCCCTTTTAGTTGAGGTAATGCTAAAGTTGTAGCAATTGCTGCACCCGTTGTTGTTGGTACAAAATTAAGCGCAGCGGCTCGACCTCGAGTGAAATCTTTTGGAATCGGTGCATCTACTAAAGCTTGCGTAGAAGTATACGCATGTACGGTAGTCATAATTGCTTTTTCCACTCCAATTCGTCGATCCATAATTTCTACAACAGGAGTGATACAATTAGTGGTGCATGATGCACATGAAAAAATTACTGGTTTATTATCTGGACTATTTACACCGTGTACTATAGTTGGCATATCACTAGATTTTGTAGGAGCAGATAATACTGCATATTTAGCTCCAGCTTGAATGTGTTTTTTGAGATCTTCTGTTTTAGTGAAGATACCTGTGCTTTCAAATACAAGTTCTACATTCAATTTGCCCCATGGAAGTTTGGTAGGATCTCGTTCTTGAGAATAAACAATAGTCTTCCCATCAAGAATTAAATTTGAATCCTTTACTTCTACTTTTTTCTTGTATCTTCCATATACAGAATCATATTTTATAAGATACGCGATATTTTCTATCGGAACGATATCATTAACTGCAACAAGCTCCAATTCTGGAGTATCCATCAAAATTTTCAAGGTTGCTCTGCCTATACGTCCCATTCCATTTATTGCTACTTTGTGTGACATTTTTCTTTACCTTAAAGACTGATTAAATGAATCAATATTAATAAAAAAACTATAGTATAATGAAAATAAAAAAAGTAGCTTGGAATAAATTGACTGTAATACGAGTTTTATATTCGAAAAATGAATTTAAGTTAATCTACACCAATAACTTCTAATTCTGAGCCTAGTTGCTTTCGTAAGAATTCTTGTACTCCGTTTTTAAGAGTCATCTGACTGTACATACATCCCGCGCAATGCCCCATTAATCTAACGTACACTTTATCGTCCTTTACGTCCACTAATTCAATATCTCCACCGTCGCGCTGGAGTGAGGGTCGCACCTTATCCAATTCTACTTGAACTTGTTCTTTTGATATAGCCATAGTATCATCCAATATTTATTTGAGCACATCAATGTTAAATAGTTTTAAATCTTTGCTGTATTGGATTATAATCAATCTCAAAAAAATTAGATTTAGACATTTGATTTTGTGCTTAAAGTATAATAATAGGAAGAATTATAGGATCATTATAGCAAAAATCTGATTAAATGAAGTAGTATGAATGTTTCGGAAATTGGAATTGTACTTAATGGCGTATCCGTGTTGTATAAACAATATTCTAAAGATGCGGATATGGATAAATTAAGTAATGATCCCGAATTACGAAATGCTCTATTAGATGCTATTTTAAATATGAGTAGAGTGGTTCTTTCACAAAATATTAGTGCGTTTAACTTCAAAAAATATAAGCTTGTAATTACCAGTCCATTTAAAGATATTAATGCTGAATCAATCCAAAAAGCCCCCCATCTAATATTTTATGGGATTGGAGATAAGAAAATTAAAGTGGATTTATTACGAGATTTACTCGAAAAAGTTCAACAACGCTTTTTAGAACAATATCCCGAAGCTCACAAAAAAAATACAGTTGTTGGTTCTAAATTTGATGAATTTCTACCTGTTTTTGATGAAATCCTTGAAGATTTGAAGGACACTCCTTCTCAACGTTTTGGACAAATATTCTAATAATTATGAGGGAAAACTATGCAAAAGATAAGAATGCTCTCTAATGATGAGCTCGAAATTCTGAAAGAAAAAAAGCGTGTAAATGACAGATTAGATAAGGTAGTAACGCTAGAAAATGATGAACTCCGAACGATTAAAGAATTTTCTAAATATCTAACACGAATTGCGCGTGAAAAACAAAATTTAATAGAAGAAGAGAAGAAACTCTTGAAACTATTGGAAATTGCAGTAAAAAATCCAGTTAGTGATGTATCTCAGGAAGAAATCGCTAGTTTGAAAAAAAGTATTGACAATCTTGAAAAAACATCTAGCAATCAAATAAATCTTTCCGAGGCATTTAATGAACTTCATCAGACTATGAAGGAATTCTTAGATACAAAGAACGAATATAAGAGAGAATTAAGTAATCTTGTCTCATTACGAGAGAAATGGCAAAGCTTAGTTTACTCTTTTTTAAAAGCTGAAAACAGAATGGTAGCAGAGAACAAGCTTGAAAAAAAACGTAGACAAATTGCAGATATTGACACGAAAATTAAACGTTCTCAAAGTACCGTGGACAGGAAAAAAGATTGGCTCATAGAAAATGTTAAAACAATAGATAAAGCTTGGAATAAGGTTAGAGAAAATATTCGGTATTTTGGGTGGTGACCTTATTTCTTTAAGATCGTTCCTCCAAGGTCTATCACTTTTTTCTTAATTTCCTTTATCACATTGTCTATAATATCTTCCGCATCATCTAAATCGAACGCAGTTATAGATACTTCGATTGTTACCCCATATTCTGATAAGGGATGGGTTTTTATCCAGATTTTTGGATTTTTTTTCTGTAACTCTGAGATATATGGAGCTATTTGTGATTCTCCAATTTCTTTAAGTCGAAAGTGTTTCTCTACGAATTTTGCTTTTTGTTTGGTGAGAATTGGTTGAATATACTCTCGAAACATCTTCTTTATCTCAGAAGGAACTCCAGGAAACGCGTAAATTATCGATTTTCCTTCTATTAATTTTATTCCAGGAGCAACACCAATGATATTGGGTAGCATAGTTGACCCAACCGGTAAATACGCCATTTTTTCTCGTTCTTTTGTCATTTCCCGCATTTTAAGTAAACCCTTATCATAGGCTTTCTCATAGATTTTTTTTATGAGATTATAAGCATTAGAGTTTAATTCTAATTCAAGATTCAGTGCAGATGCGATGCTCTCGACGGTGATATCATCAAATGTGGGTCCAAGACCTCCGGAAGTAATTATCAAATCAGGCTTTCGGCTTAAGATTTCTTTTATAACTTTTGCGATTTCTTTTTTTTCATCCCCGATTGAGGTGATACGGGATAAATGATGACCATATTTAGCAATTCGTTTAGCCATCCAATAAGAATTTGTGTCTTGGAATTTCCCGATCAATATTTCATTTCCAATTACCAAAATTTCGACTTTCATATTATATTGCTTTGATAGAAATTCAATAAGATAAATGTAATACAAAAACCCGTAAAGCAAATGTAGTACTTATCTCATTATAAAACCTTAATAAGAAATAAAAAAGAATGAACTCATAAAAATTAAAAAATGTGTTAAGTATGGCAATAGAATTGACTGACTTTCAAATGGAAATTTTGAAATTTGTGTTAACTTTGGTCTCTAGTGGAGTTATACTTCTCCTAACGTATGGTGTTGGTCAAAATCTCTCTGCAAAATGGTCTTTACGTCAGAAACGCAGAGAATTACAACTTTCAGCAGCAAATACTTTTGATCGTTTGTACGGGGAATTTTTTAAAATTTGGAAATTATGGAAAAATTACAAAAAAGAAAAAATAGAGACACAGAATGTTTCTCAGTGGGAATTACTCGCAATGATCTGTGAAGCTGAAGCAGGAATGGAAGGAATTTTAGTAAAAATCGCTTCTGAATTTAGGTTAACGGATCAAGATATCATAACATTAGGAAGATTTCGACAAGCGTACCAAACTCTTAGAGAATATATTAGAGAGGACAAACCATTCACATGGGATCATCCATATCATCCACAATATATGCATTTCAAAACAATGGGTGCTTATATTGCTGCGATGCTAAGTGGATTTGAAAACCAATCTCTAAAAGGACCTACACGAGAAGAAGCCATGTATAATCTGCAGAGAATTACCAGTACGAAATTCAAAACTTGGTGGGAAAGCCAAGCAGATAAACCACTGGTAGAATTTGATTTTAAAGTAAAAGGGCTAGAAGACATCAATGAGTAAATACCAAAAAGAACTTCAGATAGCAGCGGATTTAGTAAATAAAGCATCCGAGGTAACGGAGTGGTTCCGAGAATCAGGATTTAGAATAATCGAGAAAAAAGACAGTTCTCCCGTTACTTTAGCAGATTATGCAGGGCAAATTTTTATCAATCATCAACTAAAGAAACTTTTTCCTTCAGATCAAATCATTGCAGAAGAAAATATTGAAGAATTAACAGGAAGACAAGAAGAAATGATAAGAAATTGCTTTCAAGACTTAAATATTCCTATTAAAAATTTCAAATCTACTCTTAATTATCGTGGAACTCCATCAAATAGACAATGGACTGTAGATCCTGTAGATGGAACAAAGGGTTTCATAGAAAATCTATCATATTCCATAGGTATTGGTTTTATGGTTGATTCTGAACCGAAGGTAAGTGCAATTGCATCCCCAAACTACTATAAAAAAAAATTAGGTGTATTTCGAGCTGAATTGGGAAAAGGTGCTGAAATATCATTAGCTGGTAAAGAATTTACTCCCATTTCAGTTAGTTCACACTCAGATCTACAAAGTGCAAAAGTTTGCATATCCCTTCATAATGTATCTAAGGCAACATTAAATTTTTTAGATGAAGTTGGTATTGGAAAAAAAAATCGATTACCAATGGACGGGATGGGTAAATTCTGCAAGGTAGCCGAGGGTAGTTATGATTTCTATATTCATTTAAAGAGAAACGTAATGTATTCGTGGGATTTCTGTCCGGGGGAATTATTAGTTCGAGAAGCAGGAGGAATTTCATCTGATATCAAAGGAAATAGACTTCAATTTAAAGATAGAAATTGTGTAATTACAGCTCCTGGATATTTATTTTCTAATAAGGAGTTAGCACAATCGATTTACTCCATTTTAAAATAATTTGAATTTCAAATCATTTTTTTAAAATCCAATAAAATATTAGGTGAATTTTATCTTTATTATCTTGAAATTGCTAAAATTTGAATTCAAGATTAATTAAATTGTATCACTTTCATAACATATTATCGAATAAGGAGTCATTGCAGAAAAAAAAATGTCATCTACGGACTCAAAGATGCTGAAATATGCAAAACAGATTGCCAGTCAAGCAATTGCTTTTGACAGAGCTAAGAACTACCGGGAAGCTACTATTAACTATATTAAAGCAGCAGAGATTTTGGTAGAATGCACAAAATACACTAGAAATGCCAATATGAAGCAAATGTGGTCAGATAAAGCCACAGAATACTTAGATCGAGCAGAAGAACTTAAAAATATGGGCAAAAAGAAAGTGAGACTGCGTTCTTCAATCTCAAGCAAACCTACAATGGAACGAAAAGATGGAGAAGAACCCGAAGAGGGTGAAGAAGATGAAGAATTGACTGAAGAAGAGCTGGAAATGGAAAAAATGGTAATGGGAACTGTTTTAATTGAAAAACCTGATATTTCCTGGGAGGATATCGCTGGACTACCAGATCCCAAACAAGCCCTTAGAGAAGCAGTCGTTCTTCCATTAAAAAGGCCCGAGTTATTCACCGGCGCACGGAAACCTTGGTCTGGAATATTATTATTTGGACCACCAGGTTGTGGTAAAACTATGTTAGCTAAAGCAGCTGCTAACGAAATAAATTGCACATTCTTTGTTGCAGACTCTGCAAGTATAATGAGTAAATGGCTTGGAGAATCCGAAAAACTCGTTCGAGCCTTGTTTGATGTTGCACGTAGAAAGGCTCCAAGTATAGTCTTCTTTGATGAAATTGATTCAGTCGCAGGAACTCGAGGAGGAGCTTCAGAAGGTGGTGGTGAACGCCGATTAAAAACTCAATTATTACAAGAGATTCAAGGAATAAAAAGTGGGGGAAGCAGCTCTAAAAAATTACTAACAATCATGGCTGCAACGAACAGACCTTGGGATTTAGACACCGCTTTCTTGCGTAGATTTGAGAGAAAAATTTATGCTCCACTTCCTGATATTGAATCTCGTGAAGCCATATTTGCATATCACACAAGAGGGATTGAAAAAGAGGAATCAGTTGACTTTAGAGAATTAGCAGAAATAACAGATGGTTATTCAGGAAGTGATATTGCAATTGTTTGTCGAGAAGTCATCATGCGTCCCATCCGAGAATTGGATAAATCAGGATCTCTTGAAGGAGATTCTGAAGTAAATGTAAGACCAATTAACCGTGATGATTTTGATCACGCATTAAGAAAGATTCGACCAACCGTTAGTGATGAAGAAATTCAAAGATTTGAAGATTGGCGTGAAGAATACGGAGGATAAACTGTTTTCCTTAAATGGAGGTTCAAATCACGGCAGAAATTGAAAAGAAAAAACCAGAAAAGCAGAAGACAAGTCAACTAGATGAAGACAGAGCAGCAAAACTCGAAAAACTTCGATTATTAAAAGAAAAACTAGCAAAAATCGAAAAATTAGAGGAAGTTTCCAACCAAGAAAATGTAATTGATATAAAACTTCTAGCAAATGAGTCTGAAGAATTGCCAACTGGACAAATTGAACATGAATTGACAGAACTTGAGTCCAATATTGCTCAGGAATTGACCCTAACACCAGATCTAGAATCAGATGAAAAGATCATAAGTTCAACTTTGAATAAACTTGCTGGTGTAAAAAAAGATATAGGAGAAATTGAGCTCACAGATGCAGATCTTGCATCTATTGATAAAGAGATTCAAAAATTGGAAGAAGAAATAGAATTAGAACAGACAAAAGCTGCTGTAGTTGTGTCAGTTTTTGATAGATTGTGTGAAGAATACACTTGGTTAAAAGAACCAGCTTATGGTTTTATGTATTCAATGCCCAATAAAAAGAAAAATAAAAAGGATTTTGAATCTTGGTTAGATGATTGGTCTAAAGTATTATTTGATTATGCCCAGATTGCAGCAAAGCATATAATTTATACAAAAGAGTTATTATCTGATAAACCATGGTCAGATTTTAAAGATAGAACAATCGTTATTCAAGAGCTTGCAGATGGGCTTATAAGACAGAAAGTTGCGGAATTTTTGGATAAGAAAAAAGAGCGCTTACGTATATATTGGAAATCTTTGGAAGCTTGGGCAGATCTAATTGTTAAATGGGCTGTAGATATCGCATTTTTAGAACCAATCTTTATAGAGGATATTCGTGAAGCAAATCAAGAGTTTTCAACTTTACCTGAAGATGATATTAACAAAATTTTCAATATTATTGCAAAACAGGGAAAAGCAGATAAAGTGAAAATTGATGATAAATTTGCAATTAAGATTAAGTTCTGATTAGTAGCTATATTATTAATTATTCCACTACACTGACATATGAAGCTTAATGAAATTAGGTATCAGTTCGCTTTCTCATATCGTGTCTCTCGGAAACCAGTCCTCAGAGGAATCTCTACATCATTTGCTACTTAAAGCAACTAGATCATGTTTAGAATTTTCTGAAACTCATCAATTAGATGTATGTGAGATAATCTTAGATCCTGTAACTACTTTTGAAGAACAAAAAAAACTAGAATTTATTGAGTTGTGCAGAGAATTTTCGATTTCACTACAAGCACATGCAGCACTCATCGATGTATCTCTTTGTTCAAATAATGACTTAGTGGCGGATGCTACCTTCAAAACTTATCAACATAACATCGATATTGCTAACGAAATAAAAGCGAAAACCATTACAATTCATCCTGGTATTTCTTCGACCTCAATACCTTTAATGCAAAAAACAAACCATAAGGTCCTTTTTCGTCAAATTAGGAATCTTCTTTCCTACGCAAGCCACTTCAACATTAAAATTTGTTTAGAAAATATGGACCCCGGTGCAGGTTTATGTAGAACTGAAAGTGAATTATCCGCGCTTTATAAGGATGTTAAAAACCCAAGTTTATGGTTTACTTATGATACATCTCATCTATGGATGAATTCAGAGAAATATTCCTCTTTTATCGAAAATCTCGCATCATGCTTTGGAAATGTGCATATCGCCGACAATATTGATAAAAAATACGATCAACATCCTTGTATAGGATCGGGAAATGTTCCCTTTCCGGACATAATAGAAAAACTCAACTCTTGTAATTACTCTAAATCTCTAATAGTTGAAATACTCAATGTCAACGAACTAGAAGAAAGTGTAGAATATATTAGAAATCTCCTATAATTTCTCGCGTATCAATTCAATTTCTGAGGAAAACCCGGGAATTACACCATCAAAAAACACATATCCTTTTTCTTTTAATGATTTTAAAATTAATCTAACACCTTCAAATTCATTTTCACAAGCGATTTGAATATCCTTGTAATTCATTTTATTGTTATGATTTTTGAGTAAATCAAGAATGAATTGCTCATGTTCATTTAATTCCATATTGTTATCATCTCTATTCTTTGCTATTAATATGTGTTTTTAGTCGTGGTGACAAACCATCTATCTATACGTACGTGAAGTTTTTTGGAATTTTGATTCGTTTATCAGTTTCCGCAGAAACGTAAGCTGCATACATAACCTTCGTAGTGTCGATAGCGAGTTCCAAATTAGAGATAGGTTGGCGTTTTTCAATAACGCTTTGAACAAAATCTGTTACTTCAAATGGGTAACCAGTCATCCAATCTTCTGATGGTTGTGCATGACTCCAACCTGCTTTCGTGTCTGTTTTTTCACTTGTAGACGCATTTTTGAATTGAATTTCCGTAGGAGCAAAAGCCATAACTGAATTGTTGTTCGAAATTTTCGTTTCGATTCGTGTGTTGCTTGCATAAACATTTAACCAGTTTTCTATTCCTCCTAACGTGGTATCTGAAGCAATAATAACTGCATTTGTCCCATCAGTAAATTTAACGATACCACAAGACCAATCTTCCACATCCTTAGGTCTACTGATTATGTAATCTTGATTTTTTGGGAGCGAATCCAATAAGAGACGATGCTTGGTCGTTGAAGCAATTACAGAATGAGGACGAATAGGAACTCCATCTCTTATTATTCCTTCCCAATGCTTAAGATGAATTACAGCTCCATATGGATGTGCTCCCATTCGAATTAAAGCACCTCCACCTGTATATTTCCATTCAGATGCAAATTTTGAATGAGAACCAGAGTGACTTTCTCCACAACGAATCTCTAAGATTTTACTTTCTGCACTTTTGAGTAACTCTTTTAATTTAGTTATTGGAGGAGCATAAACCCAATTTTCTGCATATCCAAAAATCACCTTATGTTTTAGGATTTCCTTTTGTAGAGTTTCACATTCTTTTAAAACTTGCTTAAACATCATATATTTGCTAGTTTCTCCCACATTCATTCGATCTTCTATTGGAACAGTAGGGTCACCAAAATACCCAGTAAGAGGTTTCTCACAGATAATATTTTTACCTGCTTTTGCAGCTTCCAATGCATATTGGGAATGTGTATGGGTAGGAGTGACAATATCAATAATATCAGCATCAACTGAATGAATCATTTCAATACTATCAGTGTTTATCAATCTCGGATCGAGCTTAAACTCCTCACAAAATTTGGTTGCTCCATCTAGATTTCGTGATGCAACCCCTGTAATTTCAACCTTGATGTGGGGAATTTGTTTATATGCTTCTGCATGTATTCTTGCAGCAAATCCCGTTCCAATAAAGGCTATTTTTATAGTATCCATTTTAATTTAACCTTCTCAATGCTTGATTGGTAGCGATTATTAACATATTACGTAGTCCATTTAGCCTAATTAGAATTATTTATTTTGAATTAAATTAAATTATGTATCAATTTACATTTTAATTCCTTTGACCGATCCAGAAGATGAAAATGGCTCAATTCAACATACAGACCTCAAATATCAATTCAGGTAATGAATCTAGTGAAGAACAGATTGTCATCATTGATATTGGTGAGGGATTCACTAAAGTAGGAATTGCGGGTGATGAGCAACCAATTATATTCCCCACAATGACGGGAAAAGAGAAATATAAATCCGTTATGGCTGATGTTGAAACTAAAGGGCAATATGTTGGAGAAGACTGTATGAGAATGCGTGGAGTCTTAAAAATTACTTACCCGATTAATCGTGGAGCAATCATGGATTGGGATAGTTATTATTCTGTTTTAACACATATTTTCTATAATGTATTGCGTGTCGATCCTTCAAATGTGAATGTAATCTATGCTGAAAACCCATTGACTCCATTGGACACAAGAAAATATATTACAAGATTATTATTTGAGACTTATAGGGCAAAAAGTGTATATATTGCAAATTCTCCAATTATGGCATTATTTAGTGCAGGTTTGACAACGGGCATTTCAGTAGAAAGTGGAGAAGGATTAACTTGGATAGTCCCGATTATCGATGGAAAAGTGATTCCCCATGCAGTTCAAAGATTAACACTTTCTGGTAAAGATGTGTCAGAATATTTAAGAACATTACTGTTAGGATATGGAGTAAATATTACTTCTTCAGCTCAACGTGAAATTTTGAGAGAAATTAAGGAACAAAATTGTTTCATTGCTTTAAATCCTGCAGAAGTTGCGAAAAATAATACTGATATAACTTCTTACATACTTCCTGATGGAGAGACTGCAAAAATACCTATGAGTGTAAGAGTAAACGCTCCTGAAATATTATTTCATCCTGAATTACTTGGATATAATGTAGCTAGTATTGCTCAAGCAATAATAGATGCTGTCATGAAATTAGAGCGTCAGTATTGGAGAGTAATGCTGAAAAACATTGTACTCTCTGGTGGAAACACCATGTTTCAAGGATTTAATTTTCGATTAGAAGAGGAATTAAAGAAAGTTTTACCACGATTAGGACCACTTCCAGAACCAACTACTAGGGCCCCTAATATAGGTAAACCCCAAATGGTTAATGTTGGTAGTTCTAGTAAAGCTATGGATACGTGTCCAAAATGTGGAGAAAGAGTTAATCTTGCGATCTCCCAAACATGCCCTAAATGTGGTCATAAGTTTGGTTCCTTAACTATCAGTATTCCTTCAAATTTAGAATATCCTGAAAAATGCCCAAATTGTAGGAAAAAATTAGGAGATAAAAATCCTTTTTGTCCATTCTGCGGTTCGAAAATAACACCCATCCCAGCATCCAAACCAAATAAATTAGGAGCGGTAGAACTACCTCCACAAATCAATGAATTAGAAAAAATAAAAGCTTCTGAATTTGAGGACGATACTCTTACAGATGGAGGAGGAGATATAATTAAGATTGTATTGCCATCTAGAAGAAATACTGCCATTTTCAATGGGGCATCTATCTTGGGTTCAATTCCCAGTGCAAAACGCCTTTTTATTACATATGATCAGTATCTGAAGGACCCAAACACGATACCGCTAGATTTTTCCCAATTACTATGATAAATGTATTGTACTAAAAATCTTTATTATTAATTTTATATTCAGATAATCATTCTATCGGTAGCGAAAACAAGCGATTAATATGACACATAAGCGAACATTAATTTCAATAATCCCAACAGTACTAATCATTGGTTTGGTAATTTTTCCAATTTTTGGATTAAGTTTAACGCGTCAGGAGTATGCTGTTGAGTTTATAAAAAGTACACAGGACGATATTCGAGGAGCATTTAGTGAATATAATCAGTATTCCAGCGAGGAAACATATACACAATCAGTGCTAAGCACTCGATCTGCTATAATTGCTTTAGATATTCTAGGAGCTCTTGAAGATATTGATACATCATCTACCGATAATTGGATATTGGATCATATTAATTGGGGAATTGATTTTAATAGCCTTCAAAACATTTCGGAGTGTATAGAGAGTCTCTATCATATAGATCAAGAAGCTGCTACTGGTTATGCTAGAATTGAAGACTTTAAGGAATTTGCAGATAACTTACAGGTTGTTGATGGAGATTTAATCGGTTATGCTATTAATTCAGGATTAGATCCCTCAATTTTTGGTACTTATTATATAGTGAAGACATACTACTTTCTTGATATTCTCACTGAATTAGATATAGCAAATATATCTGCATTTATTTATGCTTCATTGGATGTGGATGGTGGATTCAAATCATCCCCTAACGATTCTGGATCGTCGTTATCTACCACATTTTACGCTGTACAAACATTGTGGTATTTAGATTCTTTAAGTCTTTTATCTGTAGCAAATCTTACATCGTTAACAACATATATAAATAGCCATTACGTCTTTGATGAATCGTTACAAGCTCACTATGGAGGATATTCATATAATCCAGAATCAGAGGTACAATTTGCTACGGTTAGAGCAACTTTTGATGCAATTGTTTCTCTTAGTTTATTAGATCGTCCTATTCATGAGAAACAATCAACGATAGATTGGCTGCTTGGAAATCAAAACCAAGAAGATGGTGGATTCTCAGAAAACGTTTTAGAGGGAATAGAGAAGAGATCCTCAACCATAACAACTTATCAATCAATTCGTATTTTGAACGAACTAGGAGAATTAGATTTACTTTCTGAGTCATTTGGGGACTATAAACTGCGATGGTGGATTGTACTTATTGTAGTTTTGGTAGTTTTAGGTGCGGGAATTGGTGGATATATATACTATCAACGACGTATTAAATTATAATCCAATCTGATTACTTTTTTTATTACTTTGTTTTTTAGTACTTATGGGTATAATTTTAGATGGAAATACAACTTCAGTAAAAATAAAGAAGGAATTGAAACAAAAAATTACTGAATGTAGTCAATTATATGGAAGAAAACCAGGTTTAGCTACAATTTTAGTGGGAACAGACCCAGCAAGTGAAATGTATGTTGGAATGAAGATAAAAGCTTGTGAACAAGTGGGCATCTACTCAGAAAACATACATCTTACTGAAGATTGTACTTACACACAACTTGTCGATTCAATAAACAAATGTAATAATATGAATCATATTGATGGAATCTTACTTCAGCTTCCATTGCCTTCACACATAAGAGATAAAACTGATGAGATTGTGCAGAAAATAGCAGCAGACAAGGATGTGGACGGTTTAAGCCCATTCACAATGGGATTAACAAACATGGGAGATGAAACCTACACGGCAGCAACACCTAAGGGGATGATCCGCCTTTTAGAAGAATATAATATCGATATAAAAGGTAAAGAAGTTGTAATTGTAAATCGATCAATCATTATTGGAAAACCATTAATAATGATGTTTTTAAAGAGAAATGGAACAGTAACAGTTTGTCACACAAAAACTATTGATATTGATTTTCATATGAAGCGAGCAGATATCTTGGTCACTGGAGTTGGGAAAACAAATTTCGTTACCGCTGATCGTATCAAGGACGGAGTTGTATACATTGATGCAGGAATAAATCGAGATGAAAATGGAAAGTTATGTGGAGATGGAGATTTCTATGGGATTAAAGAAAAATGTTCAGCGATCTCTCCTGTTCCAGGAGGAGTAGGTCCTATGACAATTGCAATGCTAATGGAAAATACTTATCTTTCGTTTCTAAAACGAGTTAAGCAATAAAGATTAAAGGGGTTTAGCTAATATTGCCTTTATTCTCGCTTTTAAAAAGTTACGACTAGATTGAGCGGTAATCCAACAGACGGTATCTGCTCCTCTACCAGTTCCACCAATACTAATCACATCATTTCCAATCTTGACTAAACCCGAATCTGCAGCCATCAATGTAATTTCATGGCAGACTTTTACTCCATCAGAAAAGAGTTTTCGTATACTTTTTGCAAAAATATTCGGCAAATCCATGTGATTCCATTCATTATAAAAACCAGGACCAATACCGGAATACACATGGGTTCCGGAAAACACTTTTACACCTTTATTTTCCAATAATTTTCGGATTTTACCACTAAATTCTTGGTCAATTTCTGATCTAAATCCATAACTATGAGTTATAATTACAAGATTGTATTCAGTAGGATCAAATGCTTTAATCGCTTCTTCCGCAGTAAATCCACCAGTTGAAGCAACGAGAATATCCTTTATTCCTAACAAATCAGCATTCTTTTTAGCATTTGCAAGTGCTTGAGAGGTGTTTTGTTTACCTCCAGTCTCAAAAACATCAAATTTTAGATTAATTTATTATCCCCTCTTCTTTTGGCAAATTTTTCTAATTTATCTCGAACTATATATTCTAATTCCCTGAATTCCTTGAAAAATCGTTCTGTTGCAATCGTCTCCTCTGCATTAAATTCAGCAGACTCACTATATTTATCAATGATTTCTTGACGATCTAACTCGAAAGATATCTCCCCGTCTTTGATGAAATATAACCTATCAGCTATCTTTCGGAGATCAGGATCATGAGTAACAACAAGAATAATTTTATGAGGATACTGCTTTAATACATTTTTCAGAACATCCATAATGTGGTATTTTGATTCAGTATCAAGTTCTCCCGTGGGTTCATCACATAGTAAAATATCGGGATTATGAGCCAGAGCTGCAGCAATAGCTACTCTTTGTTGTTCACCTCCAGAGAGTTCGTCTGGATTATGATGTTCTCGATTTTTTAAACCAACAACATTTAATAGTTGTGAAACTCGGTGATCTCGTTCTTTTTTAGGTACATTTGTTAGTAATAATGGCAATGCAACGTTTTCTGCAGCATTTAGTTCAGGAATCAAGTTCATAAACTGAAAAACATATCCTACTTTTGTTTTTCGGTATTGTTCCAATTCTTTTTCTGATTTTGCACTAATATTATCTCGTTCAAAAATTATTCGTCCTGACGAAGGAACATCTAAACCTCCAATCAAATTAAGTAGGGTAGTTTTTCCACATCCAGAAGGACCCATAATCACACTTAAATCTCCTCGTCTAAATTCACAAGTCAACCCCCGTAAAGCAACAACCTCGACTTTCCCTCTCTTATAGATCTTGAAGAGATCATCAATAATTATCCCGGGTAACTTAGTATTTTCCATATTTTTCACCGATTTATGCTGTTCTAAATACATCGCTTATATTTTTGACATTAGATTGTTTTAATACATATAATGAAGATGCTACTATGATTAAACTAAATATCACGATAGAGATTCCCATCTCTATAAGAATTCTCCATATTGGAATGGTTAATGCCCTTGGAATATTGAATCCTATCAAATTCTCAATAGCATTATTTAATGCCCAAGCGGATAGTATGCCATTTAAACTTATCATTGCCCCAAGAGTGAGGAGAACTAAACCTTCACTTAATTGAGTTTTAACAATAGTCCATTTTTCAACGCCACGTGCTCTTAATAAACCAAAATCTAATGATTTTTCTTGGATTGAATTATACATTGTAATTGCGATCCCGATTGCAACAAGAATTAGAAAATAATATTTCTCTATGCCAAGGAATGTCAACAATGAAAACATATCTCCTTCTCTTGAATGATAAACAGAATAAAGTACAAGAGAAGAATCCAACTCTCTCATTTTTTGCATTAATATTTCATTTGAAACGTCATAATTGTCATATTCAAATTTGTAATTAACTAACCACGTATAAGATACAATTTGAAAATTTGGAAGGATATCTGTAGTGAGAAGCCCATAGAACGATGAATAAGGACTCTGACCTGGGAGTAAATCATAAGCACCAACAATTGTTAGTT
>JAEOUK010000668.1 GCA_016839385.1 Promethearchaeota archaeon | reverse complement strand
TATGCATGCCTACAGTACGATAACTATCTTTAGGAATATGCTCTTTTAATTCGTTTTCTGAATCACTCATAAAATTCATCTTTTATTTAATTTCAGATAATCTCATTTTTGGTACTTTTGCCCAATATGAATTAGCTTTGTTAACCCAGCTTGAGAATCGATCAGGATCATCTGGATAATTTTCATAATGTGTTCGTATATCTCCCGCTATCCCCATAGAATTCAACAAAGATCTAAAACTCTGTATGGAATATCTGCCGGTAATTATTCCCCAAATCAATATTAATGCTATATGAATCAATTTCCCAGTTGGGATTTTTAATTCGAAATCACGATGCATGGAAGTAAAATCCTCTGCAGAAAAAATAACATCTTTCTTGAAAAGATATTCATTCTCTTTCATTGTTACATTAGCTGCTGCGGGAATTTGTGCCAGCATTCCTGCAAATTTTGCACCTTGGTCCCGGAAGTATCTAACATTAATTTCCCATAATGCAGAAGTACTGAGATCTCCTTTTTTTAGTGCTTTTTCAACCACCTCTAAAGCAATTTTTGCTTCGGTATAACCGGAAGTAATGCCTTCTCCAGAAAATGGTTTAGTTAGACATCCAGAATCTCCGACACTGAGGAAATTGTCTGCTACTAATGAGTATGGAGGTCTTCGATAAGGAGTTGTTCCCCTTTCTTCTTTAACCACTTCATATTCCGGTATTGCGATCACTTCTAGGAATTTCTTTAAAACTCGTTCTCCGTTCTCATAACTCAGTGGTTGTCCAATACCAAGAATTGCATCCCCTTCCGGGCTTGGGGCAATCCAGGTCTTGAAAAAAGTCCAACCTTCATCTGAAATGGAATCTTCTCCTAACCACTTAATGTAGTATAATATAACATAGAATAATTCATCCTCCGCAACTTTAAAGGTCTCTACACCATAATCATTCGGAAGTGAAACACGAACCGCACCACTAATGCCCGACGCATCCACAATTAACTTACCAAAGAATTCTAATTGCTGATCATCAGAAGTTTCTGCGTAAATTCCCACCAATTTATTATTTTTCAGCTTTGGACCAATATATTTTGTGTCAAATTGAAATTTGACACCTGCTTTCTCTGCGTAACCCGCAAGACGTTTTAAATAGTATGGTAAGCGTAATACGTGATATGGATAAGTTACGTATTTGGGATAGTTACCAAAAGGAGAGAGACTGATACTGATATCTTTAATGGTTACAAATTCTTCGCTATCTTTATCGGGTTTGGGGATTCCAAACTCATCGAATTTCTCACTGTCAAAATGAAAACTATCTATATGGTGATTAATTTCTTTCCTTTTTTCGACTACTAAAACGGAATATCCCTTTTCTGCGATTTTCCATGAGAAATACAATCCAGCAGGACCTGCTCCAACGACAATTACATCGTATTTCGATTCCATGTCCTAATGTTGCTTGGTAAGATTATAGGTTTTTTGGTTGGTATTTTTAGAAATCCTTTATTTTGCATTTGGATCGTCTTGCATAATTCCAAATAAGTTCCCATCGGGATCTTTGAAATAAGCTAACCAGCCAACTCCTGGAATGGCATGAACCTCATTAGTTATTGTACCGCCATTTTTCTTTATCTTTTTCACTACAATGTTGATATCATCAACCCCAATAGTATTTACTACGATATCTTCATCCGATTCCTTTTGAGCAATTGCTCCTTCAATTCCTGGTTTGCTTTTCGGTCCACTTTTAGTAAACCAGTATGGGATAGGTCCTTCCCATCTTTCAAATGTCCATTCTAGTGCTTCTGAATAAAATTTCATTGCTTTCTCGGGATTTTCTACAGGGATTTCAAAATGGATTATTTTATGTGAGGGTTGTTTTTTCTTCGGCATGATAACTATAAATGGCTTGAAAATATTAAAAAAAGAAACGCTTATAGACTAAAAAGGTTAGTTAATCATTTAATTTTTGATTTTGTCGGAGAAATACATAGAAAACAAGCCCTAAATAGATTCTACTAAATCTTGACGGCAATTGAATTTATAAATGAGAGAAATCTTTATTTTAAATAATCTCTGTTGAAAAAACAGAAAACAAACAAAAACGCTTAACAAGGAGTTAGGTGTATCTATTAATGCATAGTAATTCAGGTCAAGTCCGATATAGTTTTGCTGACTTTCGTCGCAATTTTGCTCAGTTACCTACAAATAACGAGTTTTACTACAATTCTATGGCATTGTGGAAAACAATAGAATACCAAGGTATCGAGATTCTTGTAGAATATGATTTCCAGCGTGGATTATTTATTGCTCATTTCCGTAAAGATGGACATGAATATGCCCCTAAAGAAGTACCTTTTGATGCATTTACTTGGGAATCATTATTTGATCACATCAACACTGAACTTAGAACTCAACCATTTC
>JAEOUK010000667.1 GCA_016839385.1 Promethearchaeota archaeon | reverse complement strand
TTGAGTTTATTCAATATCCAAAATCTGAAATTGAAACTTATTTAAATCCTATATATAAGCTAAATAAATTGCGTAATCAAGTTAGAACTTCATTTCTGAGTATGACGGACCAAGAACGTTATGCAATTGAAATTTCTTATATGATCGAACAGGAAATAGGAATTGACAATAAAAGTATGGGAATTACTGGTTCAATTCTGTGGGAAGGTGTACATTCCTTGTCAGATATTGATTTAGTAATTTATGGAATAAAGAATACAAAACGCTTTCTAAAAGGAATTGGTAAGTTATTTCATGCAAGTGATAAATTTCGATCACCCTCATTAACAGATCGATTTAACTGGGCAGGAAAATTTTCTCAAAAATCAGGAATGTCCATCGATGATTGTACAGTTTCAATTATGAATAAGAAATTTTTGCTATTTTATTCGAAATATTACTTATCAATTGCTTTTAATCCGAATGATGAAGAAATCTTGAAAAATAGCATGGGAAAATTTGATACAAAATTCATTAATGTAGAAAATAAAACAAATATAATCTTACATGCTACGGTAATCAATGATGATTGGATGTATTTTTATCCAGGAATAATATACCTAGGAGATGTTGAAGTAAAACTGGAAGAAAAAACTCATTATAAAATTCCTAATATCATTAGAGCTGTTGTTTTTGAACACGAAAATATCGGCTATTATAATAAAGGTACACGTGTAGAAATTCGAGGATTGTTGCAAAAAATTAAAAACCCTTCTGAAGAAATCATCAATAATGTGTCTTTACCAGATTCTAATGATTCAGAATTCGCCCAAATTATCGTAGGGACCTCAGAAAATTATGGAAAAGAATATATAAAGAATTTGGAGATTTAAAGAGAAGATGCCAAAATATAGCATTAAAGAGTCAGGGTTAATAGTCGAATTTTTCATTAGAGCAAATAGCAGAAGTTGCGAGTTAATAATTGAGAAAGATTGTCTATACCTTCAGATAAATGCCTCCCCCGTTAAAGGGAAAGCCAATAAAGCCATAATACAATTTCTTTCTCAATATTTTGACATTCCTAAATCTAATATTTCACTTATTAAAGGAATAAAATCAAAATCAAAGACTGTTTACTTTGCGGATTTGTCTGAAGCTCAAAAGAGTAGAATTATAGAAATGATAAAAAAATAATCTTATAATACCCAATAAAATTTGCAAACTTGGCATTGGATTATTTTCTTAGGTTTAAATTTGTCCCAAATGGTTCGTTCAACAGTTTTACTGTAACATTTTGGGCATTTCGGACAGGGTCTCTCATTACAGTAATCCTCGAGAATTTCGTTGTCTATAGGCATTCCTTCAGTCGTCATTTGCTTTACCTGATTCTTTGATTATTCAATTATTGAGATGTTAATATTTTATACAAATTCAATGCTTTAAACTTGCCTTGAAATTTATCCACTTTTTTTCTTTTTCTGACGTAATGAAGTATTAAGGAGATATTTCAAGGAATTTTTTTTGTCGCAGATATATCGTGCGAATTCCTCTCTTAGATGCTTTTTTTCGTAATTCTTTATCATTTGAAGCAATAAACACAATTTCATCTTTACCTCCATGAAGATTCTGTGCTATTGAGATTAAATAATCATCAACTGGAAGGTTTTTTGAATTGTTCCTTTGTGTTTTCTTGAATATTTTAGGAAAATTCAGTTGGTAACGATCCAATATTTCCATGGCCATTTTTACATGTCTTATGAATTTTGTACTAGTAGTCTCTAAAGATTTCCTATTTAATTCTTCTAAAACTTCAGGAATGATTAGAATTTGCAGAGTTCCACTCAATTGCATGCGTAATTCATTATATATATCTATATGAAATTGAGATGGAACTAATAAAAAATTTGCATCTAAGATTACTTTATTCATTATGGTCATATTTGTATACTATCGAAAAAATTTTTAGAATTATTTCCTCCAGTCTGTTATTTTATTGAGTAACACATTAAGGAATTCAAAAATATGTGTAATTCAAAAAGTGTAATAAAATAAACCATTAAGGTTAGTTTTATCCAATTCTCATTGAGGATTTAAATTACAATACTCTACTCATGAATCGGAAAATGACAAATAGTATTCCCATGTAAATCTAATCATACTAGGTGATAACAATTACGAAAAAATATATCTTTAAAGTATTGGTTGCTGGTGCGGGAGGAGTAGGAAAAACTACATTGCTCCATAGAGTTGTTCACGGCAGATTCATTGAGGATACTAAAATTACAATCGGTGTGGAATTCTTTCTCTTAAACATGCCAGTAAACTCAGTTGAATGCAGCCTACAATTATGGGATTTCGGAGGTCAAGAGAGATTCCGATTTATGTTGGATAGTTATGTTATGGGAGCAAAAGGAGCTCTTTTATTATATGATTTAACTCGCATGAAAACTTTGGATAAACTTCAAGAATGGGTCGGAATCTGCCGAAGACATGATCCTAATTTGCCAATTTTGTTTGTTGGAACAAAATTAGATAGAGTTGAAGATATTTCCGTTCCAGATGATTACGCAAAAGAATTTTTAGAACCATTAAATCTATTTGACCACATCAAAATTTCTTCAAAAACTGGAGAAAACATCTTATCAGCATTTGAAAAAATCGTCAAAAGAATACTCGAAATACAAGGTATTCATTAATTTCAACAAATATTCCTTTCTTTTAGCATATAAATTAAGAGTGCGCATGCTAGTAAATCAGCAGAAGTTCCAGGATTCAATTTTCCATTATAATTTTGGATTTCAGCATCAAATTCTAGAACCAACTCGAACCACTTTGTTCGAGGAAGATCGTAGAATTTATCAGTCAGATCTAGTGCTTTTTCAGAAACCATTT
>JAEOUK010000666.1 GCA_016839385.1 Promethearchaeota archaeon | reverse complement strand
GGTATGATATACTTTGAAAATATACTATTCATCCGTTGATTCGTCCTCTTCATTATTTTCATCAGGCAAGGGTTCTTCATCAATTTCTTCTTCGGAACTTATTTCACTTCCATCTTCAAAGGATTGGTGTTTTTCAGAAATTGAGAAATCTTCCTCTTCAGTAGAAGGGTCATTTTGGTTGTTTTCTTGGTCCTCTTCTGTATTCTCCTCATCTTCCACACGCCAATATATATCATCGACTAGCCATTCACCCTTTATTTCTACAATATGACATAGAGTTCGACCACTACCTACTAAGATTAATTTTACATGCCTATCGGGGATCTCTGCAGATTCTCCTTCATTGTACAGTGATGATTTTTTTAGATCAATAGCCTCTCTCCCAATTGGAGTATGCTTGTAAAGGTCGATTGCTTTCTGAAAAATATCTAATGTTAACTCATTTCGAACATGTGGGCTCATATACGATTTAAATTTCTCGAAATCATTAGTATACAATGCTTGAATCTGTTGTTCAAAAACATCGATTGCTTTATCGATGATTTCACTCATACATGAACCTTAGTTGTAATTAGATATAACTCTTATCTCAGCAGAATTTTATAAACACTCTTGCGGAAGTGAATAGTATGGAAGGTGTGCATGTCTACGAAGTAAATATATCAGATTCCTTTTGGGATAATTGGAATGCCATAAACTTGGATGCTTTGTATTACCAATGGGATCAATTAGAAAATACACGTTGCATAGATAATTTTCGTATTGCAGCGGGAACTCGACAAGGATTTCGAGAGGGATGGTTTTTTCAGATTCAGATGCATATAAATGGTTGGATGCAGCAGCTCGTTATCACAAAGTAAATCCGCATAAAGAATTGCTGTATCTAATGGACCAATTCATTCAATTAATTAAGAAGGTTCAGTTAGAAGATGGTTATATTTATACTTACAACCAAATATTCTTTCCGGGTAAGAAATGGATGAACTTATGGATAGAACACGAGCTTTATTGCATAGGTCATTTAATTGAAGCAATAATTTCCGTTTATAATACATTTCAAGATAAATCAGTATTACAAATTGCCACTAAAGCGGCAGATATTGTCGTTCATGATTTTATTGGTAAGGATGGAAATTATGTTCCTGGACATCAAGAGATTGAAATTTCACTACTGAAACTATATGAAATCACTCAAAATGATAATTATTTGAAGATGAGTGAACAATTCTTAACCAAACGAGGTGATGTAAAAGGAATTTTTTTCAAATACCTTCAACAGAATTCCTCCGTGGGAAAAAAAGCATTGTATGTAAAAAAACTGAAAGAAAAATATATGGCAGAACATCCCAATTTTGAACCTGTTCAGCTTCCTTCACATGTAAAGCCGAATAACCCTCCCTTTATTGGATTACGATGGATTTTTAATACAGGTTCAGGTAAAGGTCATCAACAACATGATCTTTTAAAGAATCAACTGACGCCTGAAGGCCATTCTGTTCGGTTTACTTACACTCAAGCGGCTATGATTCATCTTCATCGATTGCAATCCCATCCAGAATTTTTTGATTCTTCTCAACAAGTATGGGAATATATGGTGGATAAGCGAACTTACCCTACAGGGGGTTTGGGCTCAATCCCTGCAGTTGAAGGTTGGGGCAAAGATTATGAATTAAATGGAGAATATGCTTATTGCGAAACTTGTGCAGCGATTGGTTCTTTACTTTGGAATTGGCAGTTAAATTTAGCAACAAAAGAAGCAAAATATGCTGACCTTTTTGAGTGGCAATTATATAATGCAGTATTAGTGGGGATGGGAATTAAAGGAACCACATACTTGTATCGCAATCCTTTGATTTCTAAAGGTAAAATTCAACGAGAATCTTGGTACCAAGTCCCTTGTTGCCCTTCAAATTTATCACGAACTATTGCAGACTTTGGAGGTAAAATAGTATTTTCTGATAATACTTCCCTATATCTTAACCAATTTATTAGTGGTTCCGTGAAAACAGAAAAAGCTAAATTAAAAATCAAATCTATTTTTCCGTGGAAAAGTGATGTGCAAATACAAGTAGAACCATTCTCAGAATTTCAATTTAAAGTTAGAATTCCCGGATGGGTTGACACTCCAAGAATTAAAATTAATAAGAATATCATCAGTATTCCCAATAGATCTAAAATAAAAAATGATACCGCTTCTGGTTACACTCCAAAGAATAGTTATTATCTGGAATTAAAGCACAATTGGGTAAATGGAGATACAATAGAAATCCAATTCCCGATGGATGTGAAGATATTAGATTATCATAAAAAAGTGAAAAAATATCATCATAGAGGAACGTTGACTAGGGGCCCACTCGTGTATTGCTTAGAAGACATAGATAATCCAGAAATTGATATTTTTTCATGCAATATAGAACGAAATCAGGAATTTGAAATAGGGAATGGAATTGAAGGCCATGAAGATATTTTTACAATTTCTGGGAAAACCAAGAAAAACCAAAATTTCCTAGCCATTCCATATTTCTTCTGGGGAAATAGAGAAAAATCCAAAATGAATGCTGTTCTGAAATTTATATAAAAAATGGAGTCATTTAATCAAAGAATCCAATTTTTTTACACACTTACCCAAACTATCTATTATTTCCCCAGAACCATCATCATATTCAAGGAAATAAGCTGCTTGATCAACAAGTCCGAAATATGGGGAAGTACTAAAAATATGGACTAGTTGGTGCTGCCATAACACTCTATATCCGTTGAAAACTGTCTCATGAGCCCTGACTAATCGTCTATATTTTGTTTTCAAAAAAAAATCTTCTAATGCTGCTCGATTAAACTCAAAACAATTTATTCCTCTAACACTTTTTCGAAATTGAGGTTTATTATTATTATTATCATCATAAAATGGATCATTCCACATTGCTTGATACACAAGTTGAGCATTTGATACATCGATGTGAATAGGAGTCTTTTGGCCGATAAGAGCCCTAATCAGAGAATAATCTTCTTTGGATTTTGGGATTCC
>JAEOUK010000665.1 GCA_016839385.1 Promethearchaeota archaeon | reverse complement strand
TTCCTCGATCCGTTGCAACTTCAATTTGTTTTCCAGTGCAACTTAATTCGGGATAAGAAGCAATTGCAGCAACAGAATGACCGGGGAGTTCAATTTCTGGAATTATTTTTATGAATCGTTCTGAGGCATATTGAATGACATCCGTAATTTCCTCTTGTGTGAAATATCCTTCATGAGGTTCACCTGTGAAATTTTTTTCCCAAAAATATGAAATATTCGTATTTTTTCGTTTAGAGCCTATTTCCGTTAATTTTGGATATTTTTTTATTTCTATCCGCCACCCTTGGTCTTCAGTAAGATGCCAATGAAACACATTCATTTTCAGAATCGCCATTATATCCAGTAGTTTTTTGATTGTGGAAATAGGATGAAAATGCCGACCACTATCAAGCATAAATCCCCTCCAAGAGAATCGAGGTTGATCCTTTATAACACCGTGGGGTATCCCATCTGAATTTTTTCTTTTAACATCTAATAATAACTGTTTTAGCGTTTGTATTCCATAAAATACTCCGTGTTCCGACTTTCCTTTAATAATAATGTTAAATTTAGAGATTTCTAAATGATATCCTTCGTTGTTAATTGATTCCATCGCAGAATCTAAAATCAAATTCATTGAATTTTCATTTTCTCGTGTATTGGTTTTCTTAATTTTATATCCAAAAAGTTCCTGAATCCATTCCACTACTTCCAACCCGATTTTTTCCAGGGTTGGACTTGAGTATATAGTCAAAATAGCTGAAATACGAAAAAATTCTGGTTCAATTTTAGAAAAGAGTGGTTTTGGGATAATCGCAAAACTCATGATATATAATCAGTCTCTTCAGTTTTAAGAGTTAATTAATTTAAATTGTTGTCTAATTTGAATTCGAATCTTGGCTATCGAGAAATAGAGGATTTTATTCAATTCATGTAAATGGATATATATCGAGAATCTAATTTATTCGAATAAAATATTTTCAAATAGTTAAAATTCCATTTAATTTTATTCCATTTACGTCTATTGGGAATATTATTGGAAATCTTACAAGCCCTAGTGTTTTTACGTTTTGGATAAAATTTTTGTTTATGTCACTGAACATTGATAACTTTGACGAAATCACACCACTAGATAATTTCTATCAGACATCTAGTTTCTATCCTATGCCTGTTGTCGCTATCAGCACACTTTCAGAATCAGGACAGACAAATGTTGGACCATATTCTTTGGTATTTCCTTATTATATTGCTGGCAAAGATTACTATTCGTTTTTGTTGCTTGCCCGAAACAACTCAAATACTGCCATGAACATCTTACGAACAGGTAAATGTGCTTTAAACTTTCTCCCAGATGACCATAAATTCATGAAA
Source organism: Promethearchaeota archaeon (assembly GCA_016839385.1). The sequence goes on along the minus strand of JAEOUK010000665.1, from coordinate 2,909 downwards.
GAATGTGTACGGATGGGATTCCCTGGAGAAACAACCTCAGAAAAAATGAAAGATACAATTTTTACTCTACAAGATGGACTTAGTGTGATAACTGACCATGGTGAGCAGTTTCCCAAAATAATCAATGAAGCTTATCAGGTATTCGAGTGCACTTGGATGTCAGACCTTGAAGGAGCAGACAAACAAATACAAGAAGTAGGAATTCAAACAGAAGGGTATGATGAAGTGCTTTCCTCTTACAATAATTTCAATGGAATAACCAGCAACATGGGTGCCCATTTCATTCTTCGAATTGACCACATTCTTATTAAACCGGAGTACAAGAAAGCCATCGTAAATGGTGTTAAATCAAAGGCATTTCCACATATCCCAATTGACTACGGATACAGAGATAACACTAATTTCTGGTTCCAAAGTTTTTCTAAGCCATATCCAGAGAAGATACCAGAGAATAAAGCAGTTCAGTGGCATACGGTACAATATGCTGCTGATCGTATGGACACTAACGTGAAATTCACTGAAGAAGCATGTAAAAAATTAGTAAAGGTGCCACGTGTATTCCTTAAAGTTGCACTTAAGGGGTGTGTGGATTGGGCTGAGAAAAATGGTGTAACCATTTTAACTGCAGAACATATGGACCAAATTCGTGATAAACGGAATGATGAAAAGAAATAAGAAAATTTGTATTCCTCATTCTTTTTCTAATGTTTTCGTCTTAGTAAAAATTTAATCTGATTTCTCAATCTTCATCTTATGACTAATAAAAAGGAGCAAGTGCAGTTAAGAGAACTAACTAATGATAATTTCATTGGGGTGATGAATCTCGAGGTAAAGGAAAATCAAAAAAAATTTGTTGCTCCAAATTCCGTTTCTATGGCAGTCGCCCATTTCAGTAGATATGCAACTATGCGTGGTATATTTTTTGGGGATGAACCTGTAGGGTTTATGATGCTGGCTGATCCCGTTTCTGGGGAAAAGGAGTTCAATGGAATGTACTTTTTATGGCGTTTTATGATAGATAAAAATCATCAAGGTAAAGGATATGGTAAAGCTGCTATGAAATTGATATTAGAGTATGTTCGAAATCGACCTAACGCTGATTTTTTGTATTCAAGTTATGACCCTAGTGAAAATGGTCCTGAAAAATTTTATCTGGAGAAGATGGGATTCGAAAAAACAGGGAAAATGCTTGGGGACGAAATTATGATACGAAAAAAATTGTAACAAACTTTGCAACAATTATATTGAACAATACATTAGGATGTCTATGACTGAGCAAGCAGAGTCATTACATTTTCGTGAAGTGACAAAAAAAAACTTCTGGGATATAATCAGACTTAAAGTGTTACCTGAGCAAAAACATGTTGCTCCAAATTCAATTTCGATTGCAGAAGCTCACTACTGGGATTATGCATGGTTTCGAGCTATTTATTTCGGTGATACGCCTGTCGGATTCATTATGTTGGCTGATCCTGTGTCTGGAGAAACTGGGGAGGATGCCATGTTTAATGGCAGATATTTTCTTTGGAGATTAATGATAGATCATCGATATCAAAAAAAAGGGTACGGAAAAAAGGCTTTAGACCTTTTAATTCAGTACGTGAAAACTCGACCGAATGCTGAATATCTATATTCTAGTTATAGTGAAGGGGAACATGGTCCAGAAGGTTTTTATCTTAATTATGGATTTATAAAAACTGGAGAACTAACTCCAGGCGATCATGGAGAGATTGTAATACGAATTAAAATTTAATATCCCTTTTTAAATTCTTAATTTATCCCTCAATACTTTTCATTTATATTTGAGACCTCTATCTAGAAAATAGGTGAAATTTTTTGCATGTTACCATCGTGAATGGAAGTCCTGCTAAAGAAGATAGTAATACAGCTTTTGTGCTTTCTTACTTAATCAAGGGTATGCAAAGGAAAGACATCGAAATCGAAACAATCTACACTTCTGATCTCGATATCCAGCCATGTATAGGATGTTTTAAGTGCTGGAGTATCCATATTGGAAAATGTTTCATAAAGGATGATATGGAAAAAGTATTATCTAAGTTGAAAAAGACAGATCTATTGATTTTCGCAACACCTGTATTTAGTACTCTACCATGCAAATTTCAATGTTTTTTAAATCGCCTGATTCCATTAATGGAACCAATATTGGAATTCAGAGATGGAAGAACACGCATAAAAACTCATGAAGATGTAAAAATATCGAAGATATTCGCTGTAGTAGTTGGAGGTTGGTGGGAAGTAGAGAATCTTGATCTTCCTACAAAGATAATTGAAGAGATCTCCGCAACGATGTCAATTCCCTTTTTAGGAGCATTAAAACGTCCTCATGCAACATATTTACAGCAATTTAATGAAAATACTCGAACTCTACGTTCCATCATCGAAGACATCGGAAAACAGTTGGTAGGCCCAGGAAAAGTAGATACAGACTTATTAGAGATAGTGAAAGAACCTTTGATCGGTGAATCCGCATTCCGTGAAACAACTAATATTAATTACTTAACACGAAAAAGTTCTCAAAATTTAGGTAAATAAATTTATTTTTTTTCTAACTTTTTTAGCAATGATAAGGATTTTTCTGCTAATTCTTTCATTCCTGCATAATAATTTAATCCAAACTCCAATACAATCATTCTATACACGGAAGATGCATTTGGTGGATTAGTAGAATTTATCTTTTTCTCGAGGGGATCTTTTTGTTTTTGCAAAATCTCCATATTTTCCTTCATTCTGGATTGCATTTTTTCGATTCTTTCAATCTGCATCGAAGCGTGATCTACAGTTGAGAAAAATAATTTTGCAAGAGATTCTGATTTTGTGCTTTCGAAAGAATCACCAACAAGTATCCATTCATCTAGTTCTGTAATTCCTTTTTCAGTGATTTTGTAATG
>JAEOUK010000664.1 GCA_016839385.1 Promethearchaeota archaeon | reverse complement strand
TCCCATTTCTTTTTATTACCCACAAATGCAGCATGAATTCCAACACTTTGAAGAAAACGATGGGTAACTCGAGGATCCATTTCTTTCATGAAACGAACAAGCCACTTGTACATCATGGTTCCATTGTCAGTAAACACATTCATGAACAAATTTCGACGGTTTTGACCTCCGTCTACTTTCTTTGTGAACGAAACTTTCCCAATGACCTTCATTATTTTCATTAATCGGATTTCAGGATCTTTTAAAGCCCAATTCACAACGTGCTTCAGCACGAATTTCATCAAGGAAACTTTCAGAGATTGCATTTTTTTCCCCTCTATATAATTAACATTCCAATTATATGTTGATAACGGAATGTATTATATATGGCCAATCAGTTATATAAATCTTAGTGCCAACTTGGGGTCAACACCAATAGAAGATTTGGCATAGATAAGAATCAGTTTGGTTTTTTATATTCTACGGACAAAAACCATCTTAAGAAGTTAAAAGAAGTAATATCAGGAAAAAAATGAAAGGGATAAAAATGCCTAATTGAATTTCTTGCGATTCATCATTAATTCAATGATTTTGTTAAAAGCTTCTTTGACGTTTGTACCTTCTTTGGCCGAAGTTTCGAAGTATGCGGGAATCCCGAGTTGTTCCATCTTCGAATGGGCCATAGGTTCGATGATCTTGCGGTCTCCTTTCAAATCCGATTTATTTCCGCACATAATTATGGGAACGGTGTCTAAACCGTATTTAATAAGCTCGTTGTACCAATTATTGATGTTTGTGAAGGACGGGCTATTAGTTAAGTCGAACATTAGGATTACGCCATTGGCACCATTATAATAAACCTTGTGGAGCAAGTAGAATTGTGGCTGACCTGCTATGTCCCACAGCATGAGGTTTACAGCCTTATCTCCGACTTGGATTTGTTCCTTAAGTATATTTACTCCGACTGTGGGGATGTATTCGGTTTCGAATTGATGCTCAACATATTGTCTGAGCAATGTGGTCTTCCCAACGCTGCCGTCACCAATTACAATTACTTTGAATACGACTTCCCCCTTATCACCCGTAACTCCCATAGTTAATTCTTCATCTTTCTTACTCAAAATTTGCACCTATTGTCTTCGTTTTTATTATAGTATGTAAATCAGATTCCATTCGTAAATAACTTAACATTGCACATTGATTTTTTTTATCTTCATTTCACCTACCAATTTACTCAATAACCAAAAGAATGAAATAATGTGGCAAGTGAATATCAAATTATGGAGCCATCAAATCTTACAGATCCTATCGACGTCTTGGAAGATGGAAAAAGTTTTCTTCGTTTAGTGGAATATATTGGAGATGATTTCAGCATCGTTCAGTCTGCACGCGTTTCATTTGGGCAAGGTAGAAAAACCGAAGAAGAAGATTTCAAACTCATCCGCTATTTAATGCTGCATAACCATATGAGCCCATTCGAACATATAGTATTTAAATTTCATGTCGGTTGCCCTTTATTTGTTCGAGCTCAGTGGTTTCGGCATAGAACATGGTCATATAATGAAATTAGTCGTAGATACACAAGCAAAAATATCCAATTCTATATTCCCGAAAGATTTCGTAAACAAGATTTGAGTAACAAACAAGGTTCGGTGTTTTCGGATGATATTAATAACGACATTGCCAGAAACACAGTGAAAAAGCAAAACGAACTTGCTCTAAATGCCTATAATATTCTAATTGAAATGGGGATTGCACGAGAGCATGCTCGTATAGTTCTTCCTCAGAATATGTACACAGAATTTTATGCAACAGTGAATCTTCGAAATTTATTTCATTTCATTAAATTACGAATTTCTCCTGAAGCCCAGTGGGAAATTCGACAGTATGCTAAAGCGATTTTAGATATCCTTGAAGAAACCGTGCCTGTTAGTTTAGACGCATTCAAAGAAAAACATGATTTAAAATAGGCATTTCTAGGTTCAATTTCTTATTTCTCTTGTTTAGAATAGTTCGAACAGTATAAAGAAGTCGATTTATAGAAGTAATCGCGCAATATTGTCAATATATCAATGTGTCCTACAATTTGCGTTATGTTAATGAATTTGGGTTCACGCTTTTCCAGATTTCACGACATATTGTTGGTTTAATCATACACTTATCAAGAATAGATATGAGAACCATTCCTTTAGTTAATAAGATATGATTCTTTGTAGGTCGCCCCACAATCGGTGCAAATGGATGCACTTCCTAATTTAGTTCCGCAAATGGGACAGAATACATTGAATTTTTTGAGGCTCTCAATCTCGAGAAATTTATCAGTGATCCGATTATAATTCTCAGTTTTTCCATGCTGTAAAAGCGCAGATTCAAATCCCAAGTGTTCCAGCCATTTTGTGACAAAGTCTTGTGGAATTCTCCATACATTATCTCGACCAAACCAACGAAATGCAACCTCTAAGGTAATATAAGTACATTTATTTTGAATGTCATATCCGAATTCAATGAGATAAGATTCTCCCAAAGACAAAACGAACTGTTTATTTATGAATTGACCTGAAGAATCATGCTGAAATTGCATTTTTCGGTATAATTGGTTATCAGATATGTAAGTTTTGACCATTTGGCCTTTTTGTGCAGCCCAAAAGTTGAAAGTCTTGTTCCAAATCTCTTCAAATGGTCTTACGAGTAATAAGTACGAATACCGATACAACATATGTAAAGGAGAAGTAAAAATTCACTCTTGTCAGTTTCCCATAAATTATCTAGATATTTTATGTTGTGTTATGAATCGAATTTTGCATAATTTTATTGAAAAAGTTTCTATTAGTAATAAAAATGTATGAAGAGAATGAGAGGAAGGTAATTGAGTGTAGGGTACTTCCTATTTTGAAATCCCAGCTAATTGAGGATTTTAGGAAAATTGGTCTGAAAGAGGGGGACAATGTAGTGGTTCATAGTTCCCTAAGTAAGATCGGTTGGATTCCAGGTAAAGCGGTTCCGGTGATAGAGGCAATGATGGATATTGTTACTGAAAAAGGTACTATAGTCATGCCTACACATAGTTCAGATAATAGTGATCCAAAGAATTGGCAGCATCCTCCAGTTCCAGAAGCATGGAAACCGATTATTCGTGAACATATGCCTGCCTACGATCCTAAAATCACTCCAACTCGCGGGATGGGAGTAATTGTGGATACTTTTCTGCATTATCCGGGGGTTTATCGTAGTAATCATCCTTCACTGTCCTTCGCTGCGTGGGGAAAATACGCTGAAAAAATTGCTGCGGATCATCCACTTACTCCAAGTTTCGGGATAAACTCACCTTTAGGTCGATTGTATGAACTCAAAGGAAAAATTATGTTGTTGGGTGTGGATCATCTAAATAATTCGTCGTTACACATAGCAGAAAACATTGCGGGATATCCGGGAGCAATATTAGAACCACTTGGTTCAGCAATTATGAAAGATGGTAAACGAATTTGGGCAACTTGGGAAGAAAAAGGATTCATTGATGAGGATTTCCTCGAAATCGGAACGGCGTATGAAAAATCGATTAATTATATCCGAGGAAAGGT
>JAEOUK010000110.1 GCA_016839385.1 Promethearchaeota archaeon | reverse complement strand
ACTTCTTCACCAAAATGCTTCTTGAAAGTGTCAAAAAATTTCGACCACATTGCGCGTTCTTCACTGAACATACAGAAATTTTTGTTATAAACGCATTTGAAATTATCTGTTTCTGAAATGATAAGACGTATGAAATATTTCACTTACTGAAATTGAGCTAAAATCCAAAGAACCAATTTTTGAGAGATAATTTTCATAAACTGATTAGCGGAGTTACATTAACTGTTTTGTTTTTGAATATACTGCCCACAAATACTTTCATTTAAATGGATCATTCACCAATCGATATCTATGGCATCCACGAGTGTAATCGTGTTTATAATATCTATTGTAATCGTTTTAGGTACTGTACGAATACTAATAACTTTAATAAATCGAGCTGTTCGGTTACAACGATTATCTGCGGATATTATCAATGGATTGAAGGTACTAATTCGAATAATCGGTTTTCTTATTATCATACTTCTGCTTTTTATATTCTTTGATGTTTCAACTGAAGCTTTAATTTCAATTTCCTCTGTAGGAGGAATCTTCATAGGATTTGCATCAAGTGAGGTAATGACACATATTGTTTCGGGACTCCATATTATTGCCACAAAACCTTTTGGAATTCATGATTTAGTTAAAATCGATGATGTGACAGGACTGGTTATGGAGATTGGTTTAAATTATACTATCATTCAAAAAATTGATGGAAATATCGTGAAAATTCCTAATAAGATGATTTTAGACTCAAAAATTAAGAACTTTACAATCAAATTACCAGAGGAAATTAAACGAAGACAATCACACCTTAAACGCTCTGACCAAGTACTCCTAAAACATGTGAACCCCGAATCTGCACGTAGAGGAAAAATTGATTGGAAAAAATTACGAGTTATATTGGATGATCTTGCAGATTTTGCTTTTGAAAAGGAAATTACAAGATTTGTTTTTAACTTCGATGTAGATTTTTCTATTCCACCTGAAGAAGTAAAACGCAAGTTAGATTTAGTTTGTAAAAAATATCAACCTGTTTTTGAATATTTACCTCAATACAAACTGAAAGATATGGACTTCCGAGCAGAATTTGAAATGATAGTGTATTGTTTTTCACCTTTTATTATCATTCATAATTATGATGCTTTCTTGAATGATATTGCACGAATTTTATATTCAGAAGAGGAGGTGACTATTTAGTGGATTTTGAAGAATTTAAAGCGTTATTCTTAGCTTTCCTTTATTCTAGAGGGAGTTTTGATATTGATGTATTAGGTTGGTCAATACCAAAAATTGGTTTACTTATCTATCTAAGTGCTCAAATTTTCATCATCCTTCTGTATTTCGCAATTTTGTTTATTATTCGGAAGAAAGACCTGAAATTTCATAAGATTAGTCCCGATTTACTTAATGGATTACGATTCTTAATACGAATTGGGGTAACAATTATTTCGGTAGTTATTTTAGTAATTTTCTTAGATGTTAATGGAGATTCGGTATTATTAATAGTTGGAATATTTACCACTGCAATTTTGTTTGCTTCGATAAAAACAATTAACAATTTCATCGCAGGTGTCTGGATAAGTTTTACTCGACCATTCACAGTAGGAGATTATGTGAAGATACAAAGTGTCGAAGGTATCGTTGCAGAAATTTCAATGAATTATACAAAAATTCGACATAAAACTAATAATATTACGCTTATCCCAAATATAGAGTGCTTAAAATCAAAAATTACTAATTATACGGTTGATATTGATTATTTCAAGGAAGAAATTGAACGATTAGAGGAGCTAGCGTCACAAAATGCTCCTGCTGAGGGTGATTCAAGTAGATATTATGAAGATATAAAGTCTGAAATAGAAGAATTGACTCAAGTTAGAGGAGAATATGAAAAAATCCAAGATTTATTAGTCGCAGAAAGAAGAAAGGAAGAAAGACAACTGTCGAAATATGTTCAAAAAAATAAATTGGTAAGGTATACATTCACTCTCTCTTTAGACAAAGAGCCAGAACCAAATGCGATAAAATTGGATGAAATATGTAGAAAATATCGAAATAAATTCAGAATTACACCAGATTGGAAGGTTGTAGGATTGCACTATAATATCGTTTATCAATTTGTGATCATTACACCCGATCCTGAAGACATTATAGAATTTTATGATGATTTCATGTGGGATTTGTATGTAATCATAAATAAAAAATAGAGTGAAATTAAATTCGATAACCACAATTCGTACACATGGTTTGTCCTTCATAGATAGTATTTCTGCAAACAGGGCATGATAATTTTACTTTTTTTATTTCTACTTTTTTTGTTACTAATATTTTTTCTGCTCCACTCGTAGGTTTATTTAAGATTCTGATACCAATTACTAAGTTCCCAATGGTAGTAAAAAGAACCCAAGCGAGGGAAGCATATGTCCCAATCATAGTGAATAAAGTCCATTGTATGCTACTTGTATATAACAAAACCGTTGCAGTAAAACTAGTAGCCATTGCTCCTATGAAAATCACATTAGCTATAATCAATAGCATAGGAATGCCTCCAAAATTGAGTTGAATATCTTTTGATAAATTAGATTTCTCTTTTTTGCAGATAATATATAAAGTAAACCATGCAATAATTTGTAGTGTTTGAATAACAGTGTTTATGACTAAATACCCAATTCCAATCTCCACTTGGTACGGATAATAAATTGACCATGGAACTGATAGACTCAAAATCATGAGTGTGAGAAACATTAGAAAATTGATAATATTGGAAACCATGAGTAATAATCCAAAATTTCGATATTTCGTGTGTTGTATTTCATAACTATAGCGAAACAAGCGTATAGAGATTGTTAATGGAAATACAGACCAAATTATTACAAAAACATACCAAGAAATATCCGGATTGAAAAAGGCTTGCATTGGGTCATCTGATAGAAGCGTAAAATAGGAGAAAGGAGCATAGTTATTAAATCCAAAAAACGACATCAATGCCGAAATTAAAAAAATGATTCCTAAATTGCTTATACGCTCTGTAAAGTGTGATTCTTGTGTTTCTGACATGAACGATATTATGTTAAACTGACTAATAAATTCTAGTTAGGATATTCTATAATATATCTAATGGGTTCTATCCAATTCTGATTCGTATCCCTATTTAGTTTTTTTCCCTTTTATTGAGATATTAAACCATGACTAAATCCTCAGGATATAATATCATTGGTCTCCACTCTACATCATCCACAATCGTTGAAATCGTAATTAAGGGATTCTTTGATTTTCGAGGAAAAGTATATCTTGCTCGTTGTGGGATATACACACCTAATGTACATTCAATTGGAATACCACCCTTTGTTAAAGTTTTAAACAATCCTCGATTTTGTTTTCGTGGAATGTACCCAACTTTACTCCCTTGATAATATACTGCGACTGCATTTGAATCATACGGATTAGTTGGTTCAGGAACCAAATCTAATCTAGTTTTAGTGCGTTTCTTTGAAACAGAATATCCTTTTGGGTGATAATAGGAACCCACAATTTCACTATAGTAAACTTGTCCCATTTCTAATGTGTCGCATAAGTCGAGCTGTGTTTTTTGATATTGATCAAGTAAGTCTTCTTTGGTAATGAAGTCTTTTTCTTTAGATGGTAAAAGTTTCCAAGTTCCTTTGATCCCTTTGGATATTTCCATCATGCCATTGTATAAACGTGGCCAACAGTTTTCAAGTAAGATTACTTGACCCATGAGTTCTTTGAATAGAAATCTATCTTCATTAAATGTTGTGAATGGGATGATACCTGTTTCGTCTCCTACCATGAAAGTTTTTACACTTGCTTTTTTATAAGTTTTAGCACGATGCGCAAAAAAAACTCTGACTATCGTCGAAAAGGGTTCCTCAGTGATTATTTCATTTACTAATATTGGACCAGAGGGTGCGAGAGGAGTGGTAATCTTTTTATTATTGCGAATTTCCCGTGTCTTTTCAATTTCTTTAATTGAAGGAAAGGTTGGATCATCAATCACTTCCCAACTTCCCGAAAACCCTAAGGAAAGTTGAATATTTCCCAAATATTTCTTAGCCCACCCATTATTAATTGCAACAACATTTCCTACTTCATTTTTTAGCAAGTTAATCTCTTTATTGAACAAAGTGAAAGGAAGAATGCATGTATCGTCGGCTACTTGAAATTCACAAACACGTAGGGATTTTGATTTTTTCTTCTTAGGTTTTACTTTTCTTTCGTCTCCACCACTGATGACCCGAACAGTTGCATTAAAAGTTGCATTTGGCACGATTTCCTCAAGCTTCACCCAACCACCTCTAATACCTAACACCAACCGGCAGATGTTGGTGTTATTCATAAATCATTATAAGAGTATTAATAATTATGCTCTGCGAAGGATTTTCTTCCTCTAAACATAGATTTTTAGGCTCATACTGATGATTTTTTGTTATGAAAATTGTTATTGTGTCGGATCTTCATTTAGGAAACGGTTCTCAGAGTGATGATTTTGGATATAGAGATGAAATTTCGGTGCGGGAGAAAAGATTTTTAGATTTTATTGATTCTCAAAATGCTGATCGTGTATATCTTAATGGGGATATCTATGAACTATGGCAATCTCGTTGGAAAAAAGTTAGACAAGCACATGGAAAATTAATAGATGTATTTGAAAATGATCCAAAATATGTCAGAATTGTTGGAAATCATGATTTTAGTCTTTCTGGATTATATTCAGATGAAATACGTACAAAATCAGGAAAAAGAGTTTTAATTCTACACGGTTTTCAAGCTGATCCTTGGATGAACAACATATTTGTCAGATTTATCGTATGGGTGGTAGGTGCTTTTGAAAGGTTGATTAGCCCTAATATTGATGCATGGCCACATATGTTAAGGAGAAAGGGTAAAAAATCCATGCTAAAAGAGAGACAAGTTAAATTTGCCGCAAAACTCTTGAAAACATATGATATTGTTATTCTCGGTCACACTCATTATCATAGCATCGATTTTACAGAGGACGGAGTATATGCTAATTCCGGTACGTGTCAACATGGAAAACTTCAATGTATCGTTCTCGATATGGACACTGATGAAGTATCTATGATAGACGCAACTGAACTTGAATAAGTCTCCTTTATTGTTTTTTCTCCTTCTCAATTTCTTTTTATTCCTAAATCCGCCTTATTCCCCCTATGATCCACTAGAAAGCAATAGTGGTATATTACGTAGTTCTAGTTGGAACAATAAACTGAACACAATCGCAAACAATACCATCAGGATTATTGAGATTTGCAATCGTTTTTTTCTAAACGTTTCAGTGGTTTCTCCCATTTTTTACCCACTTTATTAAAATAATCATCGGTCTTTATTAAATATTATTAATTTCTTAGATAATTGTTAATAAAAATCGCAGTTTACTTTTTCGGAAATCGTTTAAACAATTTGAAAAAACTGATTGAATGAAACGTTGGTTGGATCGCTAAAAAAAAAGCGAATTAGTTGGATTTCTTGAATTTTTTAAAGAGTATTAAAGTATTTACTGCAAGAACTCCAAATATTATTAATAAATTATATCCAGGTATCAACACGGATGGACCATAATAACTGGAATCATCCAAATATCCATATCCGATTGCATTTGTAGTTTCAATCGGAGATTCCATACGTGAATCAGTAGGAAGAATCGCAAAATATACCGTTCGATGAGGATAATACATTACGGAAATAATGTTATAGACATTAGAATCTAAAATACCATCTTCTGAGAAACTAATTAATGTGTATAATTGATTGGGATCATCTCCATCGATTGTTAAATGAATCCAATCATCATCGGATTCTAAATTAGTAACCTTGTATACGATCGGCTGATTATAGTAGATTACTTCTTGAAAGTTCTCTTCATTTGTGCTTGATAGGTCGAACAACCGTGAAACTCCTTGAAAAAATATTGTTACAGAGACAGATTGAGTTGTAGGATTTGCTAAGATCAAATATCCATCAAGATTCTCATGGAAGAATAATGAATGGAACGGATATTGATAATATAGTGTTGTTTCATTAACTAGCATATTTGAACCAGATTCGTATAATTTAAATTCTAATGAATTCTGGCTCCACACACCGAGTATAATTTCTTCGCTAATTGTTTCATTTATTAAATAGATCAAATATTCTCCTTGAGATATGCTAATTTCCTGAATTGTTCCTAATTCTAAATCTGGAACTGAAAAGTCAACTGCATAATTCAAAATAGTCGTAGTAACAGAATTATTTAGAATGTCTTTTGCTGAGAAATAATATTCTATTATAGTTCCAGATTCTTGCTCAGGAAGAAGGAATTCAAATTGATCGTATGCAGTTTTGTTCATTAAAGTAGAAATAAATAATCCCGAATCATTACGGTAGAATAAAGTTACATTTTCAACCCCTGATGCATCAAATACATTACACATAATTTTATGACGCATTTTCAAACCAGTTTCATTAACAAACACAGGTATTATAAATCCTTCTAGACTTGGGGGTAAATTATCTACCACAATCCATTTTGTGATATTCCTAACTAAAGTTGTATCATCAATGTATATTTCAAATTCCCCAATTATTTTGCAGCCTAATTCTTGAATTGCTTTTTCTGCCATTAAATATGCTTCTTCCATCAATTCATTAGAAGATGAAGAAAGTTGAACAAAGGTTCCTCCTCCTAATTCTGCAACATTTATTAATTGTTCTTCTAATGTGGAACTCGACGTATATGCTTGCATAGTGCTTATTAGGATTCCTAATTCATGAATTTCTGTGACAATTTGGTCCAACTCTGGTCCATAATAATAACCAGTGTTTGCTCCATCACCGATGTAATAACCATTATTGCAGGGTTCGTCAGTGATTAAAATTGCTAATTTAGCTGTTGATTCCCATGAAAAATCTTGCAGATAACGTATAGCATCTCCCCATGGTTCCCATCCACCATTAGCAGAAAATTGTCCTATAAAATCAGCAATTATGGTAGGATTTGTTGTTAAATCAAGAATGTTTCCTGGATCATCATAGGGGTTTTCAGAATATTTTGTGCTTCCGAAGATAATGAAACCGATACGAAGCGTATCTACAAGGGCATTTAGAGAATCAATTAATCCAAGAACTTCAGATTTAACCTCATTTAATTCTTCTGTCATAGATCCGCTTGAATCTATAAGAAAGACAAGATCCAAGCTATTAGCAGTCTCAGGAATTTTACAGATAAAGGAATTGCTCAATGTATTTCCAATATTCACATATTGATTTTCTAGTGTTAATTCACCCGAAATTAGTTCTAAATTTTGTGGGAGGTGAGCAGTGAAATTTACGAATTCCATTGGTGAAGAATAGTTATTATGTAATTGAAATGTAATATTTGCTTCAGAATTAGGAAGGTATGCAGTTTGATTTAATAAGATTTGAATATCCAATTCATCCCATGGATTTATAGCTGAAATCGGAGTTGAATTATTTTCTGAATTTTCATCAAGAGACGGAAATTTAAACATACTAGTAACTATGATGAGACTTATAAACAAAACTAACTTTCTAGCTAATTTTACACGGGAGTTTTT
>JAEOUK010000663.1 GCA_016839385.1 Promethearchaeota archaeon | reverse complement strand
TTTACTTCCTTTTATAAATATGGAAGTTGCCACTAAACTTCCAATTGCTCCCATTCCCAGTATATAGACTGTCATTTTGTAAACAAGGCACTCCTATCTAAAGATTATTTTTGTTCTTTCGGATTAGGTCATATAGCGACAGATCTATTAAAATCATTTTTAGATCTTGTACTATTCGGAATTATAAATCCCTCGACATTATGGGATCTATGGAGGATCAGTTATCACCGGAAGTTGTGTTTTTGGGAACCTCAGGATTTTATTATCCTAATGATTGGAAAGGGATTGTATACCCTAAAAACCTGAAAGATAGCGAAATGTTGGAGTACTATACCCGGTTTTTCTATTCTACTGAGATAAATTCATCTTTTTATAATATTCCCAGCATGCGATCCACAGAATCATGGGCACAAAAACCTTTAATTTACAGTGCTAAGATTCCAAAACTCGTAACTCATGAAGCAAAATTAGATTTAAAAGACGCAGTAGATCCTTTCACCCAATTTTTAACACAGATGACACCCTTATTCCGTGAACAAAAAATACTTTCGTTATTGCTTCAATTACCTCCAAAATTCGGAGAAGCAGATATTCATATGGATCGTTTAGAAAGATTTGCTCAATATTGGATAGAGTTGACCCAGAACAAGTTCAAGGCAAAGAATCTAAGATCTCCTTATCTAGTTGTAGAATTTCGTAATAAAAACTGGATGAAAGATGCAACTTTTGAACTTTTACGCGAATATGGACTAGTTTATTGCGCTGTTGTTGAACCCAAGCTTCCACCACGTCTTGACATTACTAACGATGAATTATTTTACATCCGATTCCACGGATATGGAAACAAACCTTGGTTTAATTATAACTTCTCTAATGACCAATTGAACGAATGGGCTGTAAAACTCAATCCAATCGTAACTTCGGCTCAAAATTCACACTCTCAAGGAAAGAAGAAAAAGGTGGCAATCTTTTTCAATAATCATTTTAGTGGGTATGCAGTGAAAAACGCTTTATATTTAGCTCAGTACATGAACCTTCCTCACAAAAACCCTCTTGAATGTCTGCAAAAACCCCTATATATGTTAAAGGATCCTTCATGCGCTTCAGAGGGAAAAAAGCAGAAGAGTATTGAAGATTTTTTCTAGATAGGATGAGTCTAAATACGAGTTTTTTTTACTACGAATTTGTATTAGAAATGATATGGGAGAAAGTTTTCATGCTCCGGATTGGAAAATTCCTTTTGGATCTATAGAACAGATACTAGATTTCAAACAGAACGGAAGCATATATCTCCAGAAGTTCGATGAACTCTTCTATAGGAGCTTCAAAATGTCGCAAATGCTGAAAGAAGGTCATCGAAATGACACCCTCACTAAAAATCTTTTAAACAGCTTTAGTGATTGCCGAAAATCAATGAGATATTATATGCTTGGTGTGGTCTTTTTCATAGATATTGATCCACAAGTTACTTTGGCATCTCTGAATCGAATAAATAACGTAATAACCGAATTAAAAGATCCAAATCTTATAATAACTAGCGGATTTGTTCAAATTTTTCTTGGTTTTGTGTCAGATAAACTCGGTAGAACCTTAAGTAGCTCCTTGGCATTTAATTCTGCAGTAAAAATTTTTCCACGAAATAGCATATTTTACCATCTCGCTCAAAAGCAAATAATCGGAGAAAGAACATTTAAGGAATGGGTTGCAGATTGCCTAAATTATTTTGAAATCCAAGATAGAACTTTTTTAACCGATTTGTATCGAGTTGCAGATTCGATAAATATAGAGGAATATCAGATAGATTATCCAGATGAGGATCAAAAAATCACAACTCAGGAATACGAGAAAAAATTCTTAGAAAAATATTCAGAAAAAGAGAAAATGAAAACTCATGTCCGAAGATGCCCAAATTGTAACTATTTTATGATCTCCGATGATAAAGATGAAAAATTATGCCCTCAATGTCATAAAAAAATGAATTTTACTTTGTATTGTCCCTTATGTGGAATATGGTATACTGTAAAAACACATAAAAAATACATGTGTCCTACATGTGGCACATTAATGATTAAGAGAAAATCAATTTGAGAATTTTTTAGCCTATAACTTTATCCCACTTGCGCAATTTGAGTACTTTTGCTAGCGTGCTACCTCTGCGAATTTCTGTGCGAATCCGATCTTCTTTTTCCTTGACATCAATTGCGCGATTTGCCATTTCCATAGCCATTCTTTTCGGTACAACAACGATTCCGCTCTCATCTCCAATTATCCAATCTCCAGGTTCGACATGTTGTCCAGCGCATTCTATTGCAACGTTTATTTCTCCTAATCCGCGATTTTCACCAGCAGTTGGACTAGTGTGTCTGGTTATTACTGGGAATTCTAGTTTCCGAATGTCATCAATATCTCGAGCTGCTCCATCAATTATGACTCCTGCAACACCTTGGCTAATGCAAGAGTTTGTGGCCAATTCTCCCCAACAGGCAATTTCTGACTCGCACGAATCAATTACAAGTACATCACCAGGTTTACAATAATCTATCGCTTCTACTGGCTTTGACCAATCTCCTGAATAGGTACGCACAGTTACTGCCGGTCCTGCAAACTTAAATGGTATCCGAATTACAGGATTTAAACCTCGCATCTCACCTTTCTTATGCATAGCATCCGAAATATTTGCCGTACTAACTTTCATAAACGCCTCGTGGAGATGAGCTTCATCATATTTTACAAAATCTTTTGAAATTACCGGTTTCCCCGTTTTTAAACCTTTAATTATAGCACGGGCTGTTTTTTCGGGACTTGGAGATTTATACAAGGCCCCTCCTACGATGATCAATCTAGCCCCTGCCTCATAAGCTTGGAGTGAAGTTTCAGAATTTAATCCACCTGCTGCAGCAATGATTACATTTGGGCTGCAAGCTTCTGTAACTTTTGCAACTAGTTCAATTGGCTTTACTCCAAGTACTTGTTGATCTAATCCTACATGTACACAGATAATATCTACACCAAGACGTTCAAGTTCTACCGCTCGATTAACAGGATCTGCAACATCAATTAAATCTGCTCCAAGTCTAACTCCATATTTTTTTGCTGCTAATACTGCTTCACGGACACTTGAATTATCACTTACTCCTAACATAAATACTACATTGGCACCTGCGCGTGCAGCCATTTCAATTTCGACTGATCCCGCATCCACGGTCTTCATATCTGCTACTATTGTAAGATTTGGAAATGCTTTTCGGATCTTACGGACTCCATTCATTCCTTCTGATTTTATCAATGGTGTTCCTACTTCAATCCATGTTGCCCCTCCAGCAACAGCTTCCTTCGCGATTTCTATAGCTCGCTCAATGTTCATGAGGTCGAGAGCGATTTGTAAAGGAGGTAATTCAATAGTATTTTCTTTTAGTGGTAGATTTTGTGTGGTTGATTGAACC
>JAEOUK010000662.1 GCA_016839385.1 Promethearchaeota archaeon | reverse complement strand
TGTGTGGATTTCGATTTAAATGTCAAAAATTTAATGATTTCTACAATGATGAAATTGAAATGAGGGAATTGAGAAAAAAAAGAGATATTGAATATTAAAATTTATTATATAGTGATTAACGGAGCTATCAAAGCAAAAATCGCAAAAACAAATGTTATCCACAACCACACATTAATTTCTCTGATTTTACCTGCGATTACTTTGATAAATACGTACAGTATAATTGCGATGACAATTCCCCAAGTTATCGAATAGGTTAATGGAATAACGACAAGAGCGGCAAAAGCGGGAATGGATTCCTCGAAATTAGTCCATTCAATGCTGCTTAATGGTTTAAACATTAAGACCCCTAATAACACCAACACGGGAGCTGTTGCATAAAGTGGAATTAATGCTAATAATGGACTGAAGAACATAAATGGTAAGAAGCACAATCCAGTTATTATCGCTGTTAACCCAGTTCTTCCTCCTTGTTCAACACCTGAGGCACTTTCGATATAAGTAGTTGCATCAGAGGTTCCAAAGAATCCAGAAACCATCGTAGTCAAACTATCGGCTATTAATGTTCTTTGAAAACGGATGGGATTTCCATTCTCATCCACTAAACCCCCAACTTCCGATACACCAATAAATGTTGAGACACTGTCGAATAGATCTGTAAATGCAAGTGTAAATATTGGAATTATCAATATTGGTTTAGTTATAACCATAAGATCGAAATTCCAGAATGAACTGGTATCAGGAAGAGTAGGGACGAACGATGACCAAGTTAACGCAATAGGACTGAAAGTAGGATCGATATAAGTCTGTCCCCACCCAGCTATTGAGAATAATCCTCCAAGTACCGATGTAGCTATAATTCCTATTAAGAATGCACCACGAACTTTCTTGATCATCAAAACTGCTGTTAAGATAAGCCCGAAAAAGAACAATCCAAAAGTTAAATTGAGGGGTCCCAAAGTTACTAAAGTAGCAGGACTATACACTACAATACCCGCATCTTGGAATCCAATGAACACCAGAAACAGTCCAATCCCTGCTGCTAATCCTAATCGTAAGCTCTTTGGAATCGCTTTCAATACTCCACCAGAAATCGGTGTGAGAGACATGATAGTTAGGATTGCTCCTGCAATGATAATTGCCCCCATCATTTCTGGCCAAGTAATAACTCCTCCTCCAACTAAACTAAAAGAAATATAAGCATTTAAGCCCATACCAGGAGCAACTGCATAGGGATTATTTGAGATGAATCCCATAAGTACAGTCATTACAAAAGAAATTAATACGGTTGAAAACAAAATCGCATTAAAGGGTTGATTTGCTCCAAAAGGATTAGAGAGAATCGCGGGATTTACGACAATGATGTAAGCCATGGTCATAAAACTCGTAACTCCAGCTATAACCTCGGTACGAATCGTGGTGCCGTGTTCTTTCAATTTAAATAATTTATCAATAAAATTTCTTCTTTCTACATTTTCATTTTCTTGTTCCATTTTACATACCTCAGAAACGATTTTAGAACCAATCAAAGTGTCTTTCAATATATATTTAATTTTTTTTGTTGAGAAACTCATAAATAAAAGAAGATAGGGAGAATTCCACAGATACTATTCCAAATGATTACCTACGATATTTTTCTTCCCACTCCAAAAACTTATCAATAAAATGCTTCTCAATTTTTGTTCGTTTGGACAAAACTCGTGAATTTGGTTGAACATTGAACTTTTCAATCATATCATTAATTGTCTCCCGACGTTCCCACGGATAAATGATCCATTTCTCAGTTTCCTCTACAAAGTAATCGGGAGAGAATCTAGTATGAGGTTTTCTGTGGATTGTTGCGGATCTAATTTCTTTAGGATTTTTTGATCGAAGATGCTCAGCAGTAGCTTCTAAACTTCCTCCTGAATCAGCAACATCATCACATAGCAGAATCACTTTATTCGTAATATCTACAGAAATTGGCTGAGTAACCGCAGCCTTTCCTCGCATAACTCCCAAATGCTCGTATAATTCACATCTTACATTACCAGTAGTGGGATTAGATAATAAATCAGACATAATCCGAGCAGTAACCCATCCACCTCTCGCAATACCAACAATGACATGAGGGAGATAATTACTAGCTAATATTTTCTCAGCCAAGGCAATTAATTGCTCATACACTTCATCCCAACTTAATGTTAAGAATTCTATTGTCTCCAAGCAGAATACCACCATGATCTTAATGATGATAACATTAAACCTACTCCCTTAAAATTGTTTATTGGAAAATTTATTAATACAAAACAAAGCACATCTTAGGGTGTTTTTTCATCGCTAATTAAGTAATAAAGTGGACTTTGTGAAAGTCATTGAAGAACATATTTGAAATTATGAAATTAAGGAGACAATTGATAGAGTGAAATTTATATATAGAATTCGCTCGAAATAATGTGAGGAAGTATTTATGAGAAAAATTAATTCTATTAAAAAAGCGAAAAACAGAAGGTTATTCGCAATCATCTCAATTCCGTTAATTATTTGGGCGATAATTGGATATACTGTAGGATTTTTCCTATTGTCAAGCAATAACGGAATTGTAACAAATATGGATACTGTGTATCCTCTGAACACATCTGAT
>JAEOUK010000661.1 GCA_016839385.1 Promethearchaeota archaeon | reverse complement strand
TTCTTATTAAGTTTATAAATGCTCCATCCAGCAAATGCAAACCAAATATCTCCTGACCAATCTTTATAGATTGACCAGACACTAACATCGTTGAAATCAGTATAGTGAGTAAAATGGGGTTTTTCACCCGATAATAAATTAGAAATCGGTATTGAATTTAATTTGTTATCAATACTACCTAACCATAAGATGCCTTCTTGATCAATTATTAGTGACATTATATTATTGTCGCAAAGAGAAGTAGGATCATCAGGATCGTGAAAATAATGGGTGAACCGTTTTCTACTTTGATCTAATTTGTTCAATCCATTTCCTTTTATGAGCGCCCAGGTTCCTGTTCCAATCCATAAGTTTCCAAAATCATCTTCGCCAATTGAACTTACTATATTACTGCTGATGCTATTGGGATCATTCGGATCGTGTCTAAAATGAGTGATCTTTCCGGTTTTTGGATCGAGTGATTTTAGTCCACCTTCAATGGTTCCAATCCATAAAATTCCTTTTCTGTCTTTGTATAAATCCAGTATGTAATTATCACCCGTAGGTACCGGAGGACTAGGGATTAAATTCAAATCGTAATTTTTAAATTTCGCTTTTTTACTGCTATCGACACTCATATAAATTAAACCCTTATCCATAGTTCCCAGCCATAATGATCCGTCGTCATCAACAAGTATGCTAAATATCATGTTGCTTGCTATAGTGTTGGTATCATTTTTATCGTTAATATAGTGTGTAAAAGTATTAGTCTTTTGATCAAAGTAATTTAATCCACCACCATTGGTTCCTATCCAAAGATTCCCTTTATTATCTCCATCGATTGCCATTACATTATTACTTGAGAGCGAAGTTGAATCGAATGGAATGTGATTATACCGTTTCAAATTGTAACCGTCATATTTTACTAATCCGCCCTCATCACCAATCCAGATAAAACCATATGAATCCTGAATTATGCATTTAGCAATTAGTAATGGGGAAATCTCATCAAACTTTGGTTCAACAAACTGTGCAGAAAGTTGAGTCGAAAGGAGAGTGTACAACAATATAGATTTAACTATGCCGGATAAGAAGAAGTTTTTTTTCATAGATTTCTTTTTATGGAAATGAAAGTGAACTTACTTCGCTATTAAAAATGAGAAAATTATTCTACATTAGCAAAGATTGTTTAACAATCAGTAACTAATCCAAATCAAATCTTCCGAAAAAGGAGGTAGAGTCCCATAAGCCCGGCCGATTTCTCAGATTCACTTCAAACTCATTCTCAGGTTTTCCTGATTACCTATAGAGAATCAGGTTTGTAAAATTTTTTTGAGAGAAACCAACCCCTATTGCAAAACAGAAAAAAGGAAGAAATCCATTCGACGAGATTAGGTCTATAAGTTATAATCCAGATGATAAATCGAATCCAAGAAATGAGTTGGAAATATAAAAGGGAGCAGAGCTCCCTTGATTATTTTAGAAGAATCATTTTCTTTGTCTCGATGAATGAGCCTGCTTGAATACGATACAAATACAATCCGCTTGCTAAATTATTTGCATCAAATGAAATTGTGTAAACTCCTTGATCTTTTTCTTCATTGACTAAGGTTGTTACTTCATTTCCGAGTATGTCATATACTTTTAATACTACGTTTCCTCTCTGCGGAATTGAATATTGAATTGCTGTGGCCGAATTGAATGGATTAGGGTAGTTTTGTTCAAGATAAAAGTTAGAAATTATATTACTAATTTCTTCTACTTCCGTAAGATCTTGAGCATAATCGCAGAGTAGATTAAGAATAAAAAGTAACTGAGAATATGCTGGTGTTGAATTCATTAAACAGATTATTCCCCAGTCTTCTTCCTGTTTGAAAAACATTCCTGTTCTACATCCCCATCCACTACCAGTGTGGCCCCAAGGAAATCTGTCGTTAAGTTCTCCTGATTGATACCATATTAACCCTTGATAGTCACCATAGCCAGGAACAGGATATCCTAATTGATCAGTAAGAATTAAATCCACCGTCGAG
>JAEOUK010000660.1 GCA_016839385.1 Promethearchaeota archaeon | reverse complement strand
CGAGTTCCCTCGTACACTCCGTAGATTTCGACTTCACCAGGTTTGAGGACTGCTACCTCATCATCATCCAAGATAATTGCTGCTCGAGTTAGGGGTAAAAATGCAGGAATATCACTTGCGCAATAGGTTGCCTCTCCAGGTATTATCCCTAATACTAAAGGGGATTCTTTTCGCGCAACTACCATATAATCAGGTGTATCTGCATGAATAACTACCACTCCATAAGCTCCACGGCATTGTTTTACAGTTTGAATTACCGAATCTTTAAGATCGAATCCTTTAGCAATAAATTCTTCAATTAAATGCGTAAATACTTCAGTATCAGTATCAGATTTAAATGAATGTCCTCGTAGAAGAAGCTCTTTTTTCAAATCTTGATAATTTTCGACAATTCCATTATGTACGATAGCAACCTTTCCAGTACAATCCAAATGAGGATGAGCATTATGTTGTACAGGTTTTCCATGGGTAGCCCAGCGAGTATGTCCGACACCAAATTGACCGGGCATAGAATCTAACCAGTTTTTTTTATTAATCTCAGCGATTCGTCCAGATTTCTTACGCAATTCAATTAAACCATTATTTACCAATGCTATACCTGCAGAATCATAACCACGATATTCCAGTCTCTCTAATCCTTCTCTAATTTGTTTTGCTACACTTAAATTCATCTTATTAGAGATTAATCCAAAAATTCCACACATTCGAATATCGTAATCTATAAATTTATTCTACTAAAAAAAGCCTAGGATCAAAACGCGAAATCATCGATTTTTTGTGGAAATACCTCTTTGAGATAATATGCTGAGATCCTTTTTGACATCTCACGTAATTGCCCTTCATCTTTTCGAGATATTGCTCGTCTTAACATGATGTCTATTAATTCATGCATTTGATTACAACGCACTGTTTCGTTTGTTTGATATTCCTGAATAATTTTAACTAAGTCATAAGCTTCCATTTATACTCAAGGTCAAATTGGTTATTAAAATCAAAAAGACAAGTATTATCCAGATGATACATTGTCAAGAATAATGACTAAATTTAACAGCGTAAGAAGATAGATACAACCAATGAAATGTATCCTGCCAGATCTCAGTGAGGATGAAAATTCTAGAGTCCTACAAATTCTTCAAGAAACTCACTTATTGGGAGAAAAGGAATTATCTCCGGAAATATGTTCAATTCAAACCAGTAGGAAAAACATAGTCTTATCAATCCATCCTGATGAAGCTGATGCAATCGTAGTGAAATTATTTAATTCTTCTAAATCGTTACGGAACGAATTGAAAATTTACAAAATGCTCAAACCATCAATATTTTTCGAATCGGTTTTCCCCTATCCTATCCAATATGCAATTCCAGAGTTACTACATCATGGGGAGGATTATATTATAACAAAACATATTAATGGTTTTAATGGAATGGATATAGTCACACAACATATAGAAAAAGAATGGAATCCGGCATTTTGGGAGCAGATTTGTTCAGATATCATCCAATGGATTCTAAATTTTTCAGAAAAAACTCATTATCTTCCATTGGATTGTCATGTTAGAAACTTTTTGATGCTGGAATCCACAATTTTTGGTGTAGATTTTGAAGAACTTGGGGTAGATTCACAAGAAAATTTACTTCGTGTTTTTGCAACGTTATACTTTTCAATTTTAGGAGCATATCCAGGAGTAGTTGAAGGACTGAAACTTCAACAAAAAGCAGATATAGGAGTCATCTTCCTGAGAATATTATTATTAACACCTCAATTTCAAGAGCTATCTATGAAGGAGCTAATAACGAATTTTCTAATGTATCTTCAAGAAGAAGCAGCAACAGTTATTCAAAGAAGACTCAATTTGAATCGAGGGAGAGGTTATAATACCCTAAAAATAAAAGAGAATTTAGATTTTGTAATGACTCAAATTCAATCGGAATTTACCTAATTCTTCTCTGAATTTTTCTTTTTTTTCTTTCTTTTAACTTGGTTTAATGCTTCAAATAGCATCATATGATACTTTTGAGCATCGTCGGGTATGTGTGTAATTTTAGATTTACCTAATGTTAGTGCTAGATAATATAATTCAGCGTGCTCTTCGACCATTTGAGCTAATCGTAATGCTTCTGTTAAGGATTTTCCACAGACAAGTGCTCCATGATTGGTTAATAATACTGCTTTTCGGTTTCCTAATGCTTCTACAGCATTTTCTCCTAATTCTTTAGATCCTACCTTTGAAAACTTCGCTAATTGAATCTCTCCCCCTAAAGACATTATCATTTCCTCCATTAAAGGAATAATATTATTACCGGTCGCACTCAAGACGGAAGCATAACGACTATGGAAATGAATTATTGCTTGAACATCAAGACGTGCTTTATATACTTCTGTATGCATAACTTTCTCAGAGGATGGTGTCCAATCTCCTTCTATTTGTTTAGTTTCAAAATCGATATGCACAATTTGATAGGGGGAGATATTCTGATAATATACTTGTGATGGAGTGATAAGAAGTTCATCTTTTTCAGGTATGCGAACGCTAACATTTCCAGCACTACCAATATTAAGCCCAAGTTCCATAGTGCGAATGGCAGTCTTACAGACTTGTTCTTTTAATGACCAAATTAGATCTCTTTCTATCGTTTTCATAAGCTTACAATATATCGAACTGAACAAATAGTTTCTTGATATGAAATTCACAGATCTAATTTAAGAAAGAATTAGATGGGCATGGGGGGATTCGGACCCCCGGTCTCCCGGTTATCAGCCGAGCGCATTAAACCAGGCTATGCTACACGCCCAAAAATGAACGTTATTGTGGTAAATAATCCCGCCTTTGACCTATCTTAGACTATGATTACAAAAAGGTTTATTCATCATCTTACTTAAATTTTATTTATACGGATGTTTCGATCGTCGTCATGGACTAGATTAGGAATTTGGATATTATTCTAGGTATAAATCCATTGCAAATGAGAATACTATGAAAACTAAACTACTAGAAGAATTCATCGTGAAAGGACACGTAAATGTGTCATCCACTCATAATACAACATTAGAATTTACAAGCGAATCTCATTTGACAGTCCGTGGTACTTGTATCCTTGGTTTGGAGTCTCCGATTGGTTGTTTGTCTTTAAAAGAAAATACCAAACAAGAATTGCGGGGGGATAATAAATTTCTTGTCCGTATACAAATTAATGAACTGCTTGATGAATTTCTAGGTTATGGTCATCCAAATTTAACTCTAAGAGATCCCCATGACATGGTTTTTAGAAAAAGCACTTATATTTGTGACCGAACGATCATGATTGCTTGTACTAAAGCAGCAAATAATATTAACCGCAACATTGTAAGTTTACTGCGAAATCCAACAAACTGCGCGACAATTCAAATTTTTAAGATATTGGAGATATAAAATGAAGACTTCTAAGGATTTACAGTATTTTCTTATTGTAACTAATAAGAGAATAGAATCCTTGCTGAAATTATTGCGTTCAGAATTTGCTATTTCCTTAGGAATTTTTAGGGACCCTCATGTCAAGATTTTAACGCGTGGATCCACAAATAGTAAATATATTCCACTTCAAGTTAAGAATCCAAACTCCTTAGATAAAGATTTAATTCAATTGCAAAAATTGACCAAAATTAAAATCCAGCTAGTTGCGTTGCCTTGGAATAACGAATGGGCACTTAACGTACGTAATACAGATCTGCATCACAATCTAAAAAAGTCTGTCTCAGAAGATATATTAGAGTTTATACCTAAAAATTTTGATGTTATTGGAAATCTGGCTATAATTGAAATTGATAGATGGGGAGATCTTTCAAATTACTTATCAAATGAGGAGTTAAATAGAACAATTAATGTAGTTGGGGATATAATATTACTCCTTCACCCAAATATTCATACGGTCCTTCGCAAGTTAGGCAATATTGAAGGAGAATATCGAATCCGAAAATATCATCTAATCGCTGGAAATTCAAACACAAGCACTTTACATAAAGAAAATGATTGTACATTTGCTGTGGATCCGAGGAAAATGTTTTTCTCCCCCCGGTTAAGTTTTGAGCGTAAAAGAGTATCTGAATTGAACTACAAGAAAGGCCAGATTGTACTAGACTGTTTTGCAGGATGTGGCCCTT
>JAEOUK010000748.1 GCA_016839385.1 Promethearchaeota archaeon | reverse complement strand
CAACCGAATCCATTTTCCATTTATTGTTTGCTCAATCAGGTTTAATATATTCTCTAGACTTTTTGCCTTGAAGGAAAAGTAAAAAATGACCAGAAATGGAATACTGATTATAAAAAGCAAAAGAAATGAAAATAAGAGAGATATAAAAAAACTTTCAGCATAGGGTACCAGACCTAGTAATAAGGTTATGGTCAAATTTGGAAGATAATAGTTTGGAACCACGAGTCTCATAAAAAACTGGGAAAATAAAAGGATAAATGTAAAAGTGGAGACAATTAGCAGTACTAGTTTAAACTTTTTTGACTTGGCAGTTGTTTCTTCAGATTTAGAATTGGAACTCTCTCGATGTGTATCATACTTTTTTCTCAGAAAGAAAAAGCTCGATAGGTTCGAACTTATGAATAGTAGCACGAATGTAAAGATTAAATCAATTACATCCAAGGGAAAACCCATGGTATAATTAAATAAATTGAATAGTCTGAATCCCATAAATATAAAAATTAAAAATGAAGTGATAAACCCAAGCACGAAGTAGGTCGGAGTTTTATAATTTTGTCTTATTGAAGTTCTCATAAAACTCAATTTCACGAGCGTGTACAATGAAATAATGAAAATTGAGAAGTGGATCATTCCAAATAGCAATCTCTGGAGATTTTTATTCCACGAAGGAAACATCTCTTCAAACAATAACCAAGAAAAATGATGTTCTGAACCATTAAGAAATGAGGCTGTAATCGAGATGGTACCAATAAGTGTCAATATAAACAATAAAATCGATTGGGAAGGGGTTAATTTGAATCCAAACCAATTGGTACCTTGTTGTTCAGATTGGTTTATTAAGGATTTTGGATTATTCGTAATGATTTTTCGAAGCGTATAAACACAAATAATAAAGAAACTAAGATAAACAAGAATTGTAATAATGGAATTTTTAAAACTGTCAAACACGTAATAGATAGTATATACTCCCGGTTGGTCTAAATGAGCAGGGATTGCTAGAAAAATTGCATCAAGTAATCCATAAACACCGCCTAGCAAACCAAACGGAATATTTAACAATCCAATATAGGCAACAACAAGGAGTACCACTGACTGATAGTGGCTCAATTCAAATCCAAACCAATTTGCTTTTACTTCCATTGAATTCACACTTATCTCTATCAAGTGAATAGAGGAGAACATAAATATTTAAATCTTTGCCATAATATCGACTTCATCTAAAAAATATTCAAGTAGGCTTTTATTCGATTGAATATTCGGAAATCCAACTTGCGGGATACATAGATCCAGTCAAATAAAAGGTAGCGACCTTGATTATTGAGGAATTTCTTAAAAAAAGTAATCGAAAATCTTAACTCAAATCTTTTTGACATACCCGACAAAGATCGTGAAAGTGTGGTTTCACGATCTGATTATCTAATCTCTCAAAAACTCTCTATTAAAACTCCTTGAGTAATTTTTATAAGTTTATTAGATTTAAAATAATACTAAAACCAAACAAATTGATTATTGTGGGACATAAATATATTTACAGTCAATTTTTTTTCATCTTTCTCGTTATCTTGTCAACTTATTATAGAGCACCTTTTTGCAGTGATTTTCCAAGGGTTGAAGAAAGACCCATCTCTTCTCAAACTTATGTAGTTCACATTCCAATATCGATATGAGATGATTCTGATTTCTCAGGATATTCATTTACTGGTAATGGAAGTTCTAATAATCCATATATCATTGAAGGATACAATATAACGGCACTTGGATCTTTTTCAGTTGCTATTGACATCCGAAATACTAATGATTATTTCATTATTCGTGATTGTTTGATCCATACTGATTATGTAGGCATAAGTTTGGACAGTATTAGTTCAGGTACATCTCTAATCTCTCAAAACATAATTTACTCGAACACTCATTCTGGTGGGGGGATTACAATAAGGCACATATCTAACACCACAATAAAAGAGAATGAATGTCATGATTTCATGCAAGGAATACACTTAGATGATGATGTTGAATGCACCATTCACCAAAATACCGTCATAAATTCAGGATACCAAGGTATAAACATCCGATATTCTGATTCAAATATAGTCACTAACAATATCGTGAGGAATTCACAGCAACATGGAATAGCAATTGTAGGAAATTCAATTAATAATATTCTACATCATAACAGGTTAGATGGAAATTCTTGGGGGAATTCATATGATATAGATGGTGGACCTCCACAAGGGCCTCCTACTAGTCAAGCATATGATGAAGGCTCTAATAATATATGGTATGATAGTGACTCTCAAGAAGGCAATATTTGGTCAGACTATTTTGGAATTGGACCGTATATTATAGATGGGGATGCGAATTCCGTCGATCTTTACCCCTTTCACACCACAGGACTAACACCATTTCTTTTAATTATTATCATATCTCCGATTTGCATTGTAATACTAGGGATTATCTTTTTGAGGTTTAAGAAAAAAAGAAAGTCCTAATTTTTATTTTCTTTAATTGTTAGGGATTTATAGAATTTAAATTAGATTCAGTTATTCGAATTTTTTTGAATTTCACGTCAATATAAATATGAATTCAAATTAAACGTTTAAGTTCATTGATTGCCAAGTTAATTCCTTCTTCAATTGAAATCGAGGGTTCAAATCCTATTTTCTCGGCAGCCTTTTTTGGAGAAGCATAGAAATGATTTACATCATAGTTCCTTGGAGGATTGAACATAATTTTACTATTACTATTTGTTTTTTCAACAATAATTTCTGCTAGTTCCTTTAGAGATACGGGCTTTCCGATTGATAAGTTGAAATTATCTAGAGGAGTATTTGAGTTCCGTATTTCTTCTATGCACCCCCAAATACCTTTTACAACGTCTGAAATATAGGTAAAATCAAATCTTTCTTCGCCCGTTCCATTAATGAACATGTTTTCGTCTTTTAACGCTTGCAGTATGAATTTAGGAATAACCCGATCTAAATGATCATTAATGCCCGTATAAACGTTTGAAAATCGTAAAATACGTATTTTGAGATTATAATATTTGGAATAGATTTCACAGAGATGTTCTCCAGTGATTTTAGAAATACCATAGATATTAATTGGAGTTTTGGGTGATACTTCAGTTACAGGCAAATATTTAGGCTCTCCAAACACTTCTCGTGAGGAACCAAAGATGACCCAAGGTTTTTCATTTTCCGTGGTTCTTGCGGACTCTAAAACATTTAAGGTCCCTCCGATGTTTGTAGAAACACATTTGAGAGGTTCTTGTTGGGCTGTAATCACTCTACTCACAGCGGCTAGGTGAATAATTCCTTCTACATCCCTTATATTCCGTTTTATAGCCTCGAGATCGCGAACATCATATTTTGGTGCGTCCCTGATGTCAAAAGGAACGACTGAAATATTTTGACCCTCTAAATAGGTTTTTAATGCAAGACCTATAAAGCCAGCACTTCCAGTAACTAATATTTTCATGATTGGGTTAATTTTTCAAAAGAATGATTAAATAATATATTTTAGTGTATTATAAATGCTCAATTCAATATGATGGAAATACTTTATTTTGAGAATTAATTCTCTTTTCTATTAGGATTAATTATAAAACTATTAACTCAAATGAATACATCCTCTTCTCCTCGGGAATTAAAAGGAAAACGCCTTTTTGGTTACTGCCTTGGTGATTTTGGAATCTTTTTAGCCGATATGTTAGAAGTGGTATTTGTTTTTCAGTTTTATGTATATACAATCAACTTAAATTCTGTCCTGGTATCAATAGGGGTCATGTCCCAGTTGGTAATAAGCTCATTTCTTGCAATTATTTTTGGGGTTATTGTTGATAATAAGAAACCTGGAAAGTATTGTAAACGGCGTCCATTTTTATTGTATGGCTTGCCAATTTGGTTTATCGGGTCAATTTTAATTTCGCTTCCCCCTTGGAAATGCCCTCAAGATAATTCATTTTTTCTTCCAACAGCACTTTTCTTTTTGGTGGTAAGCATAGTGAGATCTAT
>JAEOUK010000024.1 GCA_016839385.1 Promethearchaeota archaeon | reverse complement strand
TTGGATATTTTATCAAAAGGTCGATTAATACTCGGTATGGGACTTGGTGGTCCTGATGTTGAATATGAAGCTTTTGGACAGAAATATGATCTAAAAAAATTAGCAGAGAAAATGGATGAATGTCTTGAAATTATACAAGGACTTTGGACAGGTGAAATATATTCATTTAAGGGAAATCACTACCAGATAGATCGAGCACGTTTACTACCCACACCCATTCAAAAACCTCGAATCCCTCTAATTCTTGGTGGAATGTGGCCTCATCAGAAACCATTTATTCGTGCTGCAAATTATGATGGAATGCTTCCAATACACAAGAACTTCCCCCAAGATTTATCTCCCCTAGAACTTAAAGAAGTAATTAACATAGTTAAACAAAACAGAACCTCTAATGAACCGTTTGAGATAATGACATTTGGATCTGGATTCTATGCACCAGAACAACATAAAGATATAATCCGTGCCTATGCTGATGTAGGTATAACTTGGTGGCTTGAGCACATCAATACACTAATGCAACCTTCTGTAGAGGAAATGAGGAAGTTAATTCAAAAAGGTCCTCCTAGATTTTAGTTTTCGATTGTTTAAAGTGAGTTAATTTTACTTTATTTTTTTAAAGCAAAACTATCATATTCTTTCTTTTTATTTTTTCATGGGTAATTTACCCAGGAGTAAAACATGAAACACGTTAAAGGTCATTTAATTTCAACATTACTCTTCCTAAGCATTTTTCTTGGATTTTTTATGCAAGAAACTTTCGTACTTGCAGAAAGGAATGTGAATTTCTATCCAGATAATGGTTCAATCACTACGTTGGAATTAAAAGTAAATCCAGAAAATCCCTCAAGTAAAGGTGAACATTGGGCAATTATAGTTGGAGTTAGTGACTACAAAGCTATAAATGATTTGCGATTTTGTGATGATGATGCAAATGATTGGTTTCTCTACTTTACTAACCTAGGATATGAACATATTACTGTTTTAGGTGATCACTCTAATTATTATTTACAATACGATGGATTAGCAACTGAATATAACCTGAAACAAACACTGCTAAATGTAGTTTCTCAAGCTGGAGCAAACGATATGATATCATTTGTAACCTCTGGTCATGGTTCAGGAGATCACCAAGGAACTAGCTTGCTCTGCATGTGGGATTGTGCTTCTGGTGAAAATGGAGAAGATGGGCTACTTTTTGATTATGAACTCGCTTCGATTATTTCATTGGCTGTCTCTCAAGAAATTTTCATATTTATTGATCATTGTTTCGCTGGAGGATTTGGTCCTGATTTATTAAGCCTAGAAAATGGGAATAATATTTATCTTGCAGCTGCCTGCACAGATAAGGGAATGGGTTGGGATGCATATGCTTATGAAAATGGTCTATGGACCTATTTCTTCTTAGAGTATACCCTTGTGAATTATTTCGAATCTCACCCCAAAACCACAATGGAAAGAGCTTTTGCCTATGCTCTAAGTTACTATCAATACCATACTGGAGTTATGGTTCCAGAAGAATATGATGGTAATTTAGACCAATTCTTTGTCTTGTGGTAATCCTCCTTTTTTTTTCTTCCATCTATTATTTTTCATAAAAATAAAATTCTCCTTTATGTATATTTTTTAAGGAATGTTCATAAAGAAAAAGCATGGTAGTTATTCATGCTAATTTCTGATGAAATTTCATGCACAAATTTTCCTTGTGAAAATATAAATACCAAGGGTTATTTTATTCCCAATGTTGAGGTTGATAGTAACAAAATAAAGATAGTAATGATTTCAGAGGTCTCCCCTGATGATCAAAGGGATCATTTCTATGCTGAGGGCGATCCTAATTACATGGAAACCACACTACAACTATTCAAAGATGCAGGATATGAAGTCAATTCAATACAAGACATTCTAAATCTAGGCGTATATATTACAACAGCCATTAAATGTGCGAAAGTGGGGTATTCTGTTCCAACAAAGGCTATAATAAACTGTTCAGAAATTCTTGAAAAGGAATTAGTTCTTTTTCCAAATGTGAAAGTATATGTTCTAAACAGTGATGCTTCTATTAAAGCCTTCAATCTAATAACTAAGAGGACCATAGGAGAAAAAGTAATTCCAACAGGATCAACCTATAAAATAAGACACAATGAGTTTTAT